>NZ_AZFH01000062.1:0-548 GCF_001435735.1 Ligilactobacillus equi DSM 15833 = JCM 10991 | reverse complement strand
ATGGCAGATATTAATCACTGCTTATCTAAGACACTTGTTGAACGATATGGTCAAAATACTTTGTTTGTCTTAGAAGACTTAACTAATGTTACTTTTGAAAAATCTAATTCCAATAAAGGACAAACTAGAGAATTGCACTCATGGTCATTTTACGATTTACAGACTAAATTAATTTACAAGGCTCAAAGAAATCAAAGTCAAGTGTTAATTGTGTCTGCAAAGTATACCAGTCAACGTTGTCCTCGATGTGGTCAGATTAGAAAAGAAAACCGCAATCATTCCTTACATGAATATAAGTGTGTGAATTGCGGATTTAGAACTAATGATGACCGAGTAGGTGCAATGAACTTACAAGAATTAGGTAAACAATATATTTCGGGCATTGAAAAACCAAAATTTGAATTAAATAACGTTACTGACTGATATTGTTGAGCAATCAACTTGTTAGTAACAAAGGGTGCTTGTCAACCACCCAAACGTAGCCACATTAAGGTAGGAGATTAGGCTTGCCTAACCGTTTGAACTACTGACACGCAAGTGTCGTGAGT
>NZ_AZFH01000061.1:0-8211 GCF_001435735.1 Ligilactobacillus equi DSM 15833 = JCM 10991 | reverse complement strand
GCCGGCCGACGACGATATGCAGCTTGAAAATAAAGAAGCGATGGTGAAATCCTAACTAAGTGGATTTCTTCCATCGCTTCTTTTTACGTCCTGTTATGGTGTTCTTACGCTTGAATTTTAAAAGCCTTAAGAGATTATGTTTTCGAAAACATTAATTTCTTAAGACTTTTATCGTTACTATTTCTTAAAATTTATCAAAAGCTAGCTATTTTCTAATATCTGAAACCATATTTTCTCTCCGCTACTAATATCAACATGTTTTGTAAAATTAATATAAATTTATTAAACTCTTATATTTTTTGTATAGCTAGTGATGTAAAATATCCATCACGTAACTTTTGGGCTAATTTTACCGAATTTTCTTTTAACACACGGTATTCTTCATCTGAAATTTTGTCTAGTGTATCATCTAAATCATCTAAATTCGAAATAACAACCCCAACATTATTTTCTTTAATAAAGTCTGCCATGGCAGCTTTTTCCCAAATAAGTACCGGAATACCTGTACTTAAATATAATGATGTTTTGTGAGGATTATTAAATAGTAAATATTTTCCAAAAGTTCCTTCACATTTTCTTGTACTTGGTCCATCCCAAATTAATCCAAAATTTTGTTTTAGATGTTGCGGTAATTCTTCCGGCGAATACTGACCTCGATATTTTAAGCAATCATTATATTTCTTAAACATATTTGGCCCAAAAACATCAATCCTAGTCTTAATATCTACTTTAGATAAAAATTCTGATTTAATGAGATTCCCTGCAAAGCATACTGATTTGTTATATTCAATATTTCTTTGAATTGGTTGAGGATTATCATAATCAAAAATTTTTAATTCTATCATTGATGCACTGCATCCATGTTCCAATAACCATTCTTTCATTTTTTTATTATGAACAATTAGCTTATCTGCCCTGTTAAACCAATTAATTTCTTTATTAATGGTTTCTAAATTTGTAGACTGTAATGATTGAATATCATGAATCCATATTACCAGTTTTTTTACTTTATTTTTCCTTAGACTATCTATCAATTGTTCCATTATCATGTCAGATGAAATCGGATGTTGAATGATAGCGTTATCTATTTTTTCCCCTCTTATCATTCTAGGTAATACTAACTTGGTATAAATAATCCTTCTTAATTTTGGTATATATGGATTAACTTCAAAAGAATAATAATTCTTCTTTTGTAAAAAATTTATAATATCTTCTTTAGCCTTTAATCCACCTATATTTTTACTTCTATCCATTGAAGTAATCACCCAATTATTACTCAATTTCACTGTCACTTCCTTCCTCAAAAAAATTCGTATTAGCAAAAAATGCGATGAAAATAATATTAAAAGAAATTTCTATGAGATGTTGATCAATCAATGAACTTAACAATACAAATAATAGCATAATTTCCAATGAATACATTTTTTTATTTATAAAATTGCTAGATAATGATAGTAAGAATATTAAAACTATTATGAATATAACAAAGCCATTCATCATTAATATCCTTAAATAACTGGAGTCAATATAAAAATATTCAAAATATCCTTTATGAATACCCCCATTACCATTTTGAACTACCTCTTGACCAAATAATGTCACATTGTATTTTGTAAAAGCTGCATGTCCAAATTCAAGTCTTCTAGTCAATATCTTATTTATAATAACTAATAAGATATTAGTCTTGTCATATAAATATGTCAATCCAATTATTCCCAGTATAGATAGAACGGTAAGGATATTAATTACCTTTGCCTTCATTACAATTAATGCCTTAGTTATATACTTCTTAAACAATGCTACCATAATTATTAATAGCATTAGAAGTGTATCTAACTTAGTATCCGTTACAATGTAAACGAATGCTACCATACTTATGGCTATTATATACTCTGAAAAAAGTAACTTAAACTTTCGAAAAGTAACATAAGTAAGTAATAGGTAGAATATTCTTGCCGCAAAATCTGTTGTATAAACAAATCCAAGAGCATATCTAATAGCAGTTGCCCCATCTCTACTATTAGTTAACCCTATTATTATACCTAATTTTGCAGAAACAATTACTACCACAGTTCCTACTGAAATAATACCTATAAATAGCCTAAGTATTCTTCTAAAATCTACACCTCGCGCTGCCACTACCAATACGTAATAGTAAAATAAATCCATCACCTCTGCATTTAAGGAACATACCCACAAAAATAACCCTAGGATACTTATTAGTAATACCTCTTTTTTATCATCATATATATCAAAGAAAAATATTTTAATAACAGCTATTAAAACACCGACAAGTTGTCCAATACGTATGATATTACTTGGTACAAGCACTATGTACATAGTGCCTGCTAAAAAATTAAATGCTACATATACTCCAAACGCCAACAAATATACTTGCTCTTTTAATTTACTATTTAAAGATAGAGCTCTTCGTTTTTTCACAAGGCTATCTATCATAGCTTTCAATCCTAACACATCTTTTCTATTAGTTTACTAATCCTTAATGACAATAGTACATCCCATACTTTACCTTTAACTTGCGTACGTTCCCTATAATCATGGTACCTATACAATTTAAATAGTCTAAATACACTAGGATTTTGATAAAACACCATTCGTGCTTTTAAATAACCTCGAACATATGTCAGTTGTAAAGTTGAAGGTATTATACTTTTTTCCATATTAGACAACGCTCTCAATCTTTCTTGAAATTCATCCGCTCTTTCATTCTGATTAAAAAAGCGTATTGATGCTTTCAATCCTTTCCCTGTGGCAGACCCTAAAGTATTATTATTATGCATTCTATACATTGTCAATTCTTGATTTAAGAATGCACATCCGCCCCCAATTGAAGCAAGAATATTTAAGTACCAATCATGTGGCATATCTCCCACATAATTTTTTAAAAAAATTTCTTTTAATTCCTTAGTTATAGCCATTGTACACCCAGGAGAAATATTACTTATAAGCAAACTCTCAACACTATAATAACTTAATTTATCAATTTTCTTCATTGAATGAAGAAAATTTGCATTATACGAATTTTTACCTAATTTTACTTTTATTTCTTCAGAGTTACTATTAATTAAACAGACACCACTATTTAAAGCTTTTATATTCTTATTCAGTCTCATTGCATCTGACATTAACTCTATTTTTCTTTCATTCCACTCATCATCTTGGTCTGAGAAAAATATAATATCTCCCTTGGCATCTAGAAGCAAATTTTTAAAATTTTTTCTATATCCTTCATTTTGCTTATTGACCGATAACTTCCAATTATCTAAATTATTCTTCTTTATAAAATTATAAATTACTTGGACAGTTTTATCTTCAGAACAGTCATCATGTATAATTACTTCACTAGGTTTTACCGTTTGCATCAATATAGACTGAAGTTGTTTTTCAACATACTTTTCTCCGTTATAGGTAGCCATCACTATAGAAATCATCTATTTCTCCATCCTTTTCATGACAATCTTTGTAATATCATCTAAAATTGTGGGTTTCAATATTAATAGTATTACCACATATATCACTATGCCTAAAAAAACTTCTACAAATATTGATAAGATACTTGTATGCAGCATAATATTTAAATAAAATACCGGTAAAAACATTAATATACCTGCTAAAAAATATTTAGGCACATTTATAAAAAGTTTTTTTAAGTTTAATTTATTTCTTACACAATATAGTTGATAACAAGTTACAGCTAGTTCAGATAATACAGTTGAAATCATCGCCCCATTTAATCCTAAAATCATAATCAATGGAATATTTAAAACAATATTTACAATAGCTCCCATTACAACAGAGGTTGTATAATATCTAACATTGTTAGTAGGTAACAAATATTGATTACCTATAACATTACTCCATGCTATTAATAAAATAATTGGTGATTCAATCATCATAACAACACCTACAGGATCGTAACCCGGTCCATAAAAATATGGCCCAAAATGCAATGATACTCCTGTAATCCCAAACATCATTGCAATAGCTAAGCACGAAACATAGTCAAAAGATTTTTCAACTAAGATATTAACCTTACCCGTTTCCCCTTTAGAAAATGCACTAGCAACATGTGGCAACATCACTGTTCCAGTTGCTGTAATAAGTGATAACACCATTTTAATTAGTGTGTCCGAGTAATTGTAGTAACTTGATGATGTTTCACTAACCATCGCACCTAACATTGTCTTATTTAATTGTGCATATATTTGAATAGCTACTTGTGGAGCAAAAAATGATATGGTTGGTAAAATATGTCTCAGTGGTTTTAATTCTTTAAGATTCACTCTAACTAAAATTTCCTTTAAGTATGGCCAAAACGTTAGATTACCCACTAACGTTCCAAGAGACAGTATTAAAATGTATTTATTTAAATCTGATGGTTGTTTTATAAAAATAAAAATAAAGCAAACAGTTACTACCTTAACTAATGTATTTCTAATAACTATTTTTTTAAAATCTTCTAACCCCATAAATAGCCATGATATATCAAAGAAAACTGCTACTATATATATGGATTGAAGCCACATGTACGTAACATTACTTGAATAGAATCGCATAAAAAAAATGAAAAAGATATATGACGCTAATACTGCTAGAAATTCTACAACAATAATTTCATAAAAAATTTTGCTTACTTCTTTTTTACTATTTTGTACGTATGCGATTTGTCTATTACCATATAGTGATATACCTAATCCTGCAAACAAAACGAAATACTGAATTATCGAATACGTGTACGTGTTCACACCAGTTTTATATGGGCCCAAAACACGACTTATATAAGGTGATGTAATAAGTGGAAGAACTAAAGCTAAAACCTGATAGCCTGCATTATATAAATAATTACGAATTACCTTCATAGTTTAACCTTTAAATTCTTCTCTAACTATTTCTAAAGCCGCTGCAATTACTTGATCCATATTGTAGTATTTGTATTGACCTAAACGACCACCAAAAATGACGTTGCTTGCATTCTTGGCTGCATATGCTTTATAAGCTTGGTACATTTCATTGTTACGTTCATTGTTCACTGGATAATATGGTTCATCACCACGTTGCCAATCAGCTGGATATTCACGGGTAATAACCGTTTTACCTTTTTCACCTTTACCATATTCAAAGTGCTTGTGTTCGATAATCCGTGTGTAAGGTGTTTCGGCATCCGTGTAATTAACTACGGCATTCCCTTGATAGTTATCTTCGTCAAGAATTTCTGTTTCAAAACGTAAGGAGCGATATTCTAATTCACCTAATTCGTAGTTAAAGAATTGGTCAATCATCCCAGTAAAGACCACCTTATCAAATTCAGCCAGGTATTGGTCCTTCTTATCAAAGAAGTCAACACCTGTTTCAACCGTAATATTTTCGTGGCCCAACATTTTTTCAACGATTTGGGTGTACCCTCCCATTGGAATTCCTTGGTAAAGATCGTTGAAGTAGTTATTATCATAAGTTAATCGAACTGGTAAACGCTTTATAATAAAGGATGGTAATTCAGTCGCTTTCCGTCCCCATTGTTTTTCAGTGTAGCCCTTAATTAACTTTTCGTAAATATCTGTTCCAATTAAGGAGATGGCTTGTTCTTCCAAGTTTTCAGGTTCTTTACCATCTAAAACCGCCTTTTGTTCTTCAATTTTTGCCATCGCTTCTTGTGGTGTAACAACGCCCCAAAGCTTATTGAAAGTGTTCATGTTAAATGGTAAATTGTATATTTCACCATTGTAATTGGCCACTGGAGCATTCGTATAACGATTAAATTCTGCAAATTGTTGGACATAGTCCCACACTTCTTTATTGGAAGTGTGAAAAATGTGGGCCCCAAATTGGTGAACCTGAATGCCATGTACTTCCTTGGTATAGATGTTACCTGCAATATGATTACGCTTTTCGATTACTTTTACTTGATGACCTCGCTTGGCCGCTTCGTATGCAAAGGTTGCTCCAAAAAGCCCTGCACCTACTATTAAATAATTTGTCATTATAGTTCTCTCCTTTTCTATAAATCAAAGTAATTACTTTTGTTTATATATACCAAAATGCCTAACAACAAAAGGTGCTTTTATTTGGTGTGGTGAAGTCCATTTCAAACCACTAACATTATTCGATTCGATGTAGTGTATCCCTTTAAAAACTGTTGTTCCTTTAGAATTAACCATGTAGGTATCATAATATAATCTTATTTTACCATTTTCTATAACAGCTTCGGGAGCTTCTACAGATTTATTACCATTATCAATAGACAGCTCCTTTGACTTATAAGGACCTTCAAGTTTTTTAGATACAGACATCATAATTTTTTCAGTATTATAGCTCTTATAAAACATAATGTATCTGCCATGATAGTAAGTAATATTTGCATCAATATTATTACCAGAAAAGTCACCTTGTATTCTTCTCCAGTTATTAGCTATCTTACCCGTCCTTACATCAATATCAGATATATAGTTAGCCATATCATTGTCTTGACGGGACCAACCTGACATAACTACCTTATAGTTACCATACTTATCTTTTACAAATTCTGGCGCCCACTCATATTTATTAGTAAAATATTCTGAGTGCGCCCATGGCACCCGTTCCCAATTTTTAAAGTCTTTAGTTCTTATTAAGCCTTTCGTATAAATAATATACCAAAAATTACCGATTTTAGTTATATGTGGGTCCCTAATATTAATTTTAGGATAACTAATATGAAGAAATTTCCAATCCTTTCCATCATCAGAATAAATAATACGTAAACTATCTTTACCCGTTTTCTTTCCGTGATACGTTCTAGATAAGTTATAAGGATCTGCTTGCCAACCATTCTTAATCGGAACTGTCATAGGTTGAAAGGTAGTAGCTATATACTTAGCTCTATTTAAATTATCCATTTCATCGTCAAAATTTTTTGCTTTAAATTTCAAAGTCACATATTGATGCTTATCATTAAAAAATACGTTATGTCTTACTAACTTGTACCCTGGAACCGAATCATTTAATGTATTTGCAAAAAGAGGCAACCATGGTTTAGAAGTATATGTTATAGGTTTTATAAGTAATTTTGTGCCATTTTCATCGACAAAATTTACTGTTATTTTAGAATTTTTTTCTCCACAAATCCACAAGATGCTACCTATCACCATACATATTAGAACTGTAATAATTAAATATAGAATTTTTTTCTTCACGTTTAAATCTTTTAACCTCTCAATCCACATATTTAATTTTTGTTATTTAACGTCCAAGTAGAAATTTTATATACATTTTAAAAAGATAGAATAAAATATATATTTGTGCATAAATCCCCCGTGTTCTCCACCTTTTTACTGTTGTATTTATCGTATTTGTATATTTCCGATACTCTCTAACTAACTTCCTTACTTGGAGTGTATATCTGTAATCCTCTGACTTTCCATCAGATGTATGCCATATATCTTTTATCGGTATAACAAAATTTTTAAACCCTGCGTTGGAAGCTATTAAACACTGTTCAACAGCGTATAAGTGCCATCCTTCTTTAGAAGGAAAAGGATGTTCCTCCCAAAATTTTTTTGACATTATGAATAGCGCCTCATCAACGGTTTGAACTTCTACGGGGGCATTTATTTTAGTAGAATTGGGAACCGAAATTTTATTCTTTCCATGTACTATATTAGTAACAATTATTCTGTCGCCCCCCACAAGCTCTTTAGGACTGCCAGCAATTCCCACAACTCCAAATTTTTTTAAAGATGATAACTGAAATATAATATCAGATAATGCAGTAGTTGCTGTAAAACGAATATCTGGATGTAAAAATATCAAAATGTCTCCCGTACTTTTTGCAGCAGCAGTATTATAGGCTTGTCTTGCTGACGAATACTGCTTCTTATCATTCCAAATTGTAATCAACTCATAATTAACATTAACCTGAGTTTTAAGATTATTTATAAATTCTAAATATATATCTTTCTTATTAGCAATCGTTATTAATGTAACCTTATTCATTTCCATTTTATGGTTTAAACCTTCCTGCATTTATAATACTCTTTTTACCATGACTTTCTAAATTTTACTCACTCATCTTAAAGCATTAAATTAACCATCATTTGCATGATAGATGTAGTAGTTTTAAAATTATGAAGCCTCAAATTCTATATGAAAATAATAGTTTCTGCTGTTAGAATAAAAAATGTACAAGTTAAAATGAGGTCCTGAATCAGTTATAAT
>NZ_AZFH01000060.1:0-13577 GCF_001435735.1 Ligilactobacillus equi DSM 15833 = JCM 10991 | reverse complement strand
AATAACCACGATTTGGTAGTAGCCGAAAATTTACGAAGCTCTAATATGCTTAAAAACCATGCCTTAGCTATGTCGATTTCAGATGTCGGTTGGAGAACATTCCTCCAAAAAATGGAATATAAGTCCGCTTTATACGGGAGAAGTTTCATAACTGTAAGCCCCAAAAACACTACGCAAATGTGTAATGATTGTAAGTTTGCCATGGGGACAAAAGGTACAGAAAAACTAACTCTCAAAGATAGGGAATGGACTTGTCCTAATTGTGGTACATTCCATATTAGGGACATTAATGCCTCTAAAAATATTCTTGAAAAAGGATTAGAAAAACTAGCTAAGGAAAAAGAAAAAAGCCTAGCATAACTAGGCAGTCCGTTTGGCAACTTGCGGACTCTAAAGGCATTGGTAATTATCGTGTTAGACGTGATTACTTTGTAATCATGCAGTGATGTATCTATGCAAATTGTGGTCGGGTAAGCCGTAAGGCTTGCCTTCTCACAAGCCCCAGTCTTTAGAATGGGGTAGTTGACGGATTAGTCCGCAAAATAAGTGAGGATTTCTTCTTCAGTAAGGTCTTTTTTGGCTTGCCCGGCCTGGTCTAAGACAATTTGGCCATCCTTTAAAACAATGGTCCGATTCCCGTATTTAAGGGCATCGGCCAATTGGTGGGTAATCATGATGCAAGTTAGTTGTTTTTCTTGCACAACTTGGTTGGTTAATTCCATCAATTGGCGACTGGTGTTGGGATCCAAAGCGGCAGTGTGTTCATCTAACAGCAATAATTGGGGTTGATTTAAAGTCGCCATCAAGAAACTCAAGGTTTGTCTTTGTCCTCCTGATAAAGAACCAGTGGGGGTATCTAAACGTTGGTCTAAACCGTTGGGTAGTTGGCTAGCTATCTTTAAGAAATAGTCCTTTTGTTGGCGCAACCCCCGTAATTTCAACCCGAGCTTTTGGCCACGTTTTTGGGCTAAAAGGAGATTTTCAGAAACGGTCATCCGTGGCGCCGTTCCCATCTTAGGGTCTTGGAAAACTTGGGCAATTTGGCTGGCGCGACTAACTTCTGGTTGGTTGGTGATGTCTTGATTAGCGAGTAAGACTTGACCTTTGGTAGGGAAGATGCTGCCGTTGATGGTGTTAAATAGCGTGGACTTCCCAGCTCCGTTGGTTCCCAAAAGGGTGATGAAGTCCCCCTTATTAACTGTTAAGTTGAGATTTTTGAGAATGCGTTTTTCTTCACTCGTATTGAGGTTGACGGTTACATCGATATTTTTGAGGGTTAAGATGGCTTGACTCATGGGCGACTAACTCCTTTCTTTAAGAGGCGACCAAAGTTAAATTTCTTTTGGAAGAGGGGTAACATCAGACACAAGGCTAAGACGAGGGCGGAAATTAAGCGGAAGTCGTTGGTGGAAAACCCGAGTTGTAACACAATTAAGAGGACAAAACGGTAAAGGATGCTTCCTAAAATAACGGCCACTAAGCGGGCAATTAAGGTTAATTCGCCGTAAGCTACTTCCCCAATGATGATTGCGGCCAGGCCGATAACAATTGTCCCGGTCCCCATATTGACATCGGCATAGCCGTTATTTTGGGCGATAAGACCGCCAGCTAGTCCAATTAGTCCGTTGGCAACCATGAGACCTAAAATTTTCATACGGTCAGTGTTAATCCCTAAGGAGCGGGCCATTTTTTCATTGTCACCTGTGGCGATAAAGGCTTGTCCTAAATCGGTGTATAAGAAGAGGCCTAAGAGGGTGATGGCAATCGCCACGAAGATTAGGCCGATAAAGACGGAGGCGAAACCTTCCGGTAGGTTAGCTAAGAAAGGTGCAGATAAGATGGTCTGTTTATTTAAGAGCCCTAAAGTAGCCTTACCTAAGATGCGTAAGTTGATAGAGTAGACCCCTGTCATTACCAGAATTCCGGCTAAAAGAATCGGGATTTTACCTTTGGTGTAGAGTAAACCGGTAATTAAACCTGTTAACATTCCTGCGCCTAAAGACAAGAGGGTAGCTGTAAGTGGATTAAGACCGTGAGTAATAGCAGCCACACAGACGGCAGCCCCGAAAGGAAAGGTCCCTTCGACGGTCATATCAGGGAAATCCAAGATTCTAAAAGTTAAAAAGAGGCCGAGGGCTAAAATTCCCCATAAGAAACCTTGGCCGATTGCAGAAACGATTAAACTCATTTGTAGACACTTCCTTTCTTTTGAGCCACTTGTAAGATATCTTCTGGAATAGAGATTCCAAGTTTTTGAGCAGCTTTGAGGTTGATAGAGTAGACGCCTTTTTCGGTGTGTTGGACCGGAATATCAGCGGGCTTTTTACCTTTGAGAACCTGAGCGGCAATTTTACCGGTCAAGACTCCCATTTGGTATTGGCTGACACTGAAGGTTCCTACGGCGCCATTTTTAACCATGGTATCAGCAGCTGCGTAAACCGGAATCTTGGCAGTATCGGTGGTCTTAATTAAAGTCGACATTCCGGAGGCAATAGTATTATCTGTTGGCACGTAAACACCTTGAACCTTGCTTACCATGGTAGCAGCGACTTGGTTAATGTCATTGGTAGAAGTTACGGTGTAGGCTTGAGTCTTAATCCCAGCCTCCTTGGCGTAGTGCATAAATTCCTTAGCCTCACCGGTCGAAGCGTCATCACTAGAGGTGTAGATGACGCCCATGGTTTTTATGTCAGGAGAGAGGGACTTAATCATTTGCACCTGTTTTTTAACTGGTTCGACGTGTTGAACCCCAGTAACGTTACCACCGGGATGAGAGAGAGATTTGACCAGGTTGGCTTTTACGGGGTCACTAATGGCTCCCATGATTACTGGAGTATTACCGGCCACATTAGCGAGTGATTGGGCAGCTGGAGTGGCGATACCAATCATCAGCGTGGCATTTTTATTTTTAAATCGATCACTCATTGACTTTAGATTAGATTGATCGTTTTGAGCATTTTGATAATCAATTTCGATGTTTTTTCCGTTGCTATAGCCCTCGCTCTTTAAACCTGCCACAACACCTTGGTGAATTTCATCTAAGGCTGGGTGGCTCATTAATTGTAAAATCCCGATAATAGGTTTGGTGTTTTGCTTTTGGTCGTTGGTTTGTTTTACCAAAGCAAAAGTTAAAAATGAAAATAAAATAGCTAAGCTGGCAATTAAGCGTTTCATAATAAATACCTCCTTTAATTTTTCATGAAAAAAAGCGTCCCTGCTTGCAGGAACGCTTTTTAGTGAACCTGCACAGATATGGTCTGTGCAGGCATGGAAAAATTAACCGGCACAGATACGACGCTCTGTTGCGAGTCGCATCTGTACCCAGATACAACTCTACCGGCTTTGCCAACGATTAATGTTTTGCAATGATGAGTAGGTCATAGTAATTCTTCCTTTCCGTTTATTTATGTTTCGATTATAATTTAATGAGATAGAACTTGTCAATAGAAAAGAGGTAAAAAATTGGAAATCAAAACAAGCTATGATTTAAACAGTCAAATTTATCAAGATGCCTTACAAATTCGCAAAGAAGTCTTTGTGGAAGAACAAGGTGTCGATATGGCTTTAGAAATTGAAGGTGAACAAGGTCCGCGCCATTATACGGGATATGTTAATGGTCAAGCGGTAGTGACTGCGCGAGCTAAGGTCGAAGCTGATGGGGCTTGGCACTTGCAAAGAGTGGCTACGAAGAAGGCTTATCGTGGTCAAGGTTTAGCCAAGAAGTTACTCCTGGCCATTGAAGCTGATGCACGGGCTTCTCAGGTACCTTATCTGACTTTAGGTGCCCAAGACCAAGCTCAAGAATTTTATCTTAAATTAGGTTATCATGTGGTTGGAGAGGGTTTTTTAGATGCTGACATTCCCCATCACCGTATGGATAAGGACTTGCAACTAGGATAGAATTTATCTATAATATAGGGTATGCGATGAGTCGAGAAAAACCAGACAAAGAAATTTGTTTTGCTGCGGCAACTAGTGGTTAATTTCGAATGGGGACACATGATGCTACCGGATTTTGTAGCGTGTCTGACGAACTTGGCCTATGTGGAAATTTGCCAATTAGTCCATCTTAATTGATGCCAATTAAAGCCCTCTTTTCCTTGGAAAGGAGGGCTTTTTCTAAAAGAAAAGAAGGGAAAAGTTTATGGAGTTTAGATTAGCGCAAAAAACAGATTTACCAACGATTGTAGACATTTATAACCAAATAATTCCCAGCCGTTTGGCGACAGCGGACTTAGAACCAATCACGGTGGCTGATCGTCAAGTTTGGTTTGACGCGTTTGATGCCCGTCATCCTTTATGGATGATTGAAGCAGAGGGGCAAACCTTAGGTTGGGTTGGGCTTGAGCCTTTTTATGGGCGTAAGGCCTATGAATACACTGCTGAAATTGCTATCTATTTGGATGAAAAGGCACGCGGGAAAAAAGTGGGGACGCAAGCCTTAGAATTTGTCTTAAATCAAGTTAATGATTTGGGAATTTCAGCGATTGTTGCTTATATTTTTGGTCATAATCGGCCAAGTTTAGCTCTTTTTGAAAAGTATGGCTTTGAGAGGTGGGGTCACCTCCCACAAGTTGCCCAATTGGATGGTCAAAAGCGGGATTTAGAAATTTTAGGGCGACGCTTCGACTAAGTTAAATATCTCCTAAATTCAAGTAAATTTCTTTAATTAAGGGCTAAAATTTGCTATATTAAAGACGAAATAGGTAACTAAAAATTTAGAAAAGAGGAAGATGATATGGGTTTGATAATTACACTTGTAGTAATTGTGATTTTGGCCTTGATTTACATTGCTATGTACAATGGCCTTCAAAAAGCCAAAGTAAATACTGATGAATCTTGGAGTCAAATTGATGTTCAATTACAAAGAAGGAACGATTTGATTCCAAATTTAGTTGAAACCACCAAAGGTTACGCTAAGCACGAAAGAGAAACTTTAGCACAAGTAGTGAACTTAAGAAATCAAATGAATTCTTTACCAGCGGATGCACATGAACAAAAAATGGAAGTTTCCAACCAAATTACGGATTCTTTAAAAACGATTTTTGCTTTGGCGGAAGCTTACCCTGATTTAAAGGCTAACCAAGAATTTGTTAAGTTGATGGAAGAGTTAACTAACACGGAAAATAAAATTTCCTACTCTCGTCAACTTTTCAACTCCAGTGCCGCTTTATACAACCAAAAGCTCTTGACTTTCCCATCTAATATGGTGGCTAAGATTCATAAGTTTACGAAAGTTGAATACTTGGAAGTTCCCCAAGAAGCTAAAGTGGCACCAAAGGTTTCTTTCTAAGATTAAGCAGGTGACCGCATGCTTTATCAACAAATTGCCAAAAATAAACGTAAGACCGTTTATGTGATGCTAGGTTTTATTCTCCTGGTAGCTTTAATTGGCGCGGGAATTGGCTATAGTTTTTTCGGTTCGAGTACGGCTGGGATTATTTTAGCTCTCATTATTGCCTTGGTTTACATGTTAATTATGCTGAGCCAATCTGCTGATGTCGTCATGGCCATGAATCACGGTCAAGAAATTACCAGTCCGGATCAGGCGCCAGAATTATGGCACATGGTTGAAGATATGGCTATGGTGGCGCAAATTCCCATGCCTCGGGTCTTCATTATCGATGATCCAAGTCCTAACGCCTTTGCGACGGGACCTAATCCAGAACATGCGGCTGTGGCCGCTACGCGCGGGATTTTAGAGAGGCTGAATCGCGAGGAAATGGAAGGGGTTATGGCCCACGAAGTTTCCCATATCCGCAACTACGATATTCGTCTTCAAACCACTGCTTTGGCTTTATCAGCGGCGGTTTCCTTATTAGCAGATATCGGAACGCGGGCTATGTGGTTTGGTGGGGGGCGTCGTCGTGATAATGATCGCGAAGGAGGAAGTTTGGAGGTCATTATGATGGTGGTCTCAATTTTAGCCTTGATTTTAGGGCCGATTGCAGCTTACCTGGCGCAAATGGCACTCTCACGTAATCGGGAATATCTAGCGGATGCTTCGGCAGTGGAGCTTACCCGAAACCCTCTGGGATTAATCAGTGCCTTGCAAAAAATCTCTAACAGTGAGCCGATGACGGAAGCCAATACAGCTAGTGCGTCCATGTACATTGCTAATCCTTTTAAGGATGGTTCTTGGACGAGTCTGTTTGATACTCACCCACCAATGGAAAAGCGTATCGAACGCTTACGGAATATGTAATAGTTAAAGGGCATGACTGCATAGGTCATGCCCTTTTAGCTTGGCTTAATTAAGCAAGGAACGCAAGAGGTCTACTTTTTGTTGGAGTTGTTGACCGATATCGGTGTCAGCTACCAGTTTACGGGTCGTTTCATGGTTGACTACGCGTGTCGTGGAGATGATATCATGATCATTTTGAATAGCATCCTTGCGGGAAGTGAAGGGATGGTGGGAAACTAAAACTAGCCCATAGGAATTGGAAAGTAAGGTGTAGCCCCCACGACCAGTGGTCTTTTGATAGGCTTTAGAATATCCACCATCAATGACTAACATTTTTCCCTGTGCCATAATCCCAGAGTGGCCACGCTTAACGGGAGTGTGGCCATTAATTACGTGACCAGTTTCAGGATTTAAACCAAAGGACTGTAATAAACGACAAACAAAGTCATAATCTTTACGTAATTCGAAGTAAGGTGTCCGAATTTCTTGGTGAGTAGTCTTATCAGCGATAAAGTAGCGTTCAAAGGTTGTCATGGCTTGTTTACCAAAAAGAGGTGAAATTGGCCCCTGCCATAGATACCAAAGTAAGTCTTGGTCATCTTGACTTGCTTCATTCAAATAAGCTTGTCGAATTAAACTATCAAAGAAGTTTAATAAGCTAATGCCTTGGTAATTGTGTCCTTTATGATGGAAAGTGACAAACTTACCATTTTTGTCTACAGGGACGCAACCGTGGACAAGAAGATTACCATTATATCGTAAATACATACTGCCATTTCGAACGATAAAGTCAAGGTGTTGGCGCAAACGGTAACTGTGGCGGAAAGAATACACCAGTTCACGGATGATTTCTTTTTCCTCGGCTAAGAGTTCATAAGGTTTTTGCGCATCTACTGTACCAAAGCAACTATTAATTAGGGGATAAGTATGTCCTTCAATAGTAATAGTTTGTTTTTGGTAATCAATTTTATCTAGTAAGAGACGGTTTTCCATCGCGAAGTCAGGTTGGCGGTCAATCACTTGTTTTTCAAGTTTAAATTGCATGATGGCTAAGGCTTGGTGGATTTGGGTAAGTTGAAGTTGGTCACCTTGGAATTTGAAGGCATCACCTTCTAGTAATTTGGGACGAAAACCAGGATTATCGTCGTAGTGTTCTTGGGCAAAGGTTGCTAAGTGGCGTAGGTTGATTCCATAAGCATCCTCAACAACCGCTAAATTATTATAGCGAGCACAAATTCGCAAAAGGTTCAAGAGACAAAGTTCTGAACCACTGGCAGCTCCAATCCATAAGATGTCATGATTACCCCACTGGATATCGACGGAATGATAATGCATTAGCCGGTCAATGATTTTATCAGGTTGGTTCCCGCGGTCGAAGATATCACCCAAAACGTGGAGGTGATCGACTACAAGTCGTTGAATGGTATAGCAAGTGGCAGTAATAAAGGCGTCAGCCATCTTAAGATTTAAGAGATTTTTTAAGAGTTGGTCAAAATAACTACGCTTATCAAATTCATGGGCATTGGTATAAAGTAATTCTTCGGTGATATAGGCGAAGCTAGGATCTAGGGCTTTCCGAACCTTAGAGCGGGTATATTTAGTGGCTGTAAAGCGTAGCAATTCTAAGAGGTGATTGATAGTATCTAAATACCATTGCTCTAATTGGTTAGGGCTCAAATGAAGCGTGATGTCTTTGAGTTTATCTTGGGGGTAATAAATTAAGGTAGCGAAGTCCTGGAGGGAAGCTGGCGTCATCCGCCCACCAAAGACGGCTTGGATTTTAGTTTTAACATTGCCAGAACCATTCCGCAAGAGATGGTCGAAAGCAGGATACTCTCCGTGTAAGTCACTAACAAAGTGTTCTGTGGCTTTAGGAAGGTGGAGGATGGCTTCCAAGTTCATGATTTCGGTGATAACAGCTTCTTTGTTAGGGAATTTTTGTTGAATAAGTTCAAGAGCATAGGCCTCTTGTTTAAGCTTAGTGATTTCGTCCATAGATGTAATGTTTCCTTTCGCATAATCATGTCACCTATTCTAAACTTTTTAGAAGGCGCTTTCAACAGTCTTGAAAAGAAAAAACCAGAAGGTCGAACTCCTGGTCTACTGTGCTTAGGCTAAAGCAAAAATTTCATCAATTGTAACGACAACTACAGCGGCCTTTTCAAGTTTAGAACCTTCAAGGGCTTTTTTAGCGAATTCATCGTCTTCGTGAATTTCGGCGGTGCCATTAACACGGAAAGCTAAGTGATTTTTGGCGTCCCAACCAGCTACGGCAACCTTGTTATTAACTTTTACGTTAGCATAGGCATGGTCGTAAGTGTATTCGAAGTAAATCAAGTGGTTAGCGTCTAAGACACGCATGGAACCCTTAGGGCCAACTTGAGGAGTGCCATCCTCAGCAGCGGTAGATAAGAATAACATGGAGTCATTGAAAAATTGAATTTGAGTTTCATTTAAAGTGTTACCATCTAATTTTTTAGCCATAATAAAAACATCCTTTCATTCATCTTGTGTAAGATAAGCATAAATCTTTTCAATAAGCTAAATATATGCTAAAATGTAATCGTTGTCAATGATTGTGCACAACCTTTAGAAAAACTTACTAAAAATAATTTAATTTGTCAATAAATTGGAGGGTAAAATTATGGAATTAACAGTAACAAAAGAAGCCAGCAAGAAATTAAGTCCCTATCTCACTGATTCTAAATACGATCTCTTGTTAGATTTTGACGATGGGGTAGGATCGCTATCCAAAGTTGGGGTTTGCTCTTTAGATTCCAACTTCCGAGTGGTGGCGGTCAAGCACGGTGATTATGCCAAGGATTATAATGAAGTTCTGGAAAGTAATGTTGGTCCTTTCCGCTACAAGGATTACTCTGATATGTACATGGATAAGGTTATGCGTCTGGAATTGAACCCTAACAATCAAATGTTACGGTTGATTGGAAATGGCTCCGGTGAGTTGACCGCAAGTGTGGCGCTTTTGGATATGTCCACACAAGCTTAGTGATACTATCTGTGCGAGCAATTTATTTGAAAAAAATAAATTGTGCCATATATAATCAAAAATATAAAGTAAGTCAAAGTTACGAGGAGGAAAAAGTATGTCAGTAGAAAAAAGAGCCTTGTTAAAATTGTCGAAACAATATAACCGTTACCAAGCCCTTTTGAAAAAATACACCCAACTTAATGATCATTTTCCGATACACCTTGACCAAGGGAAGGCTGGTTTTTTCATTGTTGGTTATCTAGCTCAAAATCCTGACGCTAGTGCAGTTGCGATTAAGCAAGCTACTAGTACTAAGGTGGCGGACTTTGATACGACTTTAACCGAATTAATAACGAGGGACTTGGTAAGTGAAAATGATGGCAAGTATCGTTTAACTAAGCAAGGTTTAGAGTTACGTGATGGCTTGGAAGCACGACGTGACCGGATTGCTAGTGAGGCTTTCCAAGGTTTGAATGAAGCTGAACAAGCGCAATTTTATCAATTGATGTCTAAACTGGTGGCGGAATACGCTAGTCGCGATATTGACTATGATCAAGTAGAAAAAGCTTAATTTTTGACCGTCACTTTGGTGGCGGTTTTTAGTTAATGAGATTTTTTTGCAAAAGTGCGTTGTGCATAATATAATTAAAATTAAGAGATACATAAGTAAGGGAGGCAGAGTTATGATAGAACATCGTCCAGATAAACTAGAAGATGAATTATGTTTTGCAATCTATAGTGCTCAAAAAAGATATAGTAAGTTTTATTCAGAATCATTAAAGCCGTTTGAATTAACTTATTCCCAATACATTACCTTGTTGGTTTTATGGGAAGAAAAGCGGCCCTTATTGGTTAAAGAAGTAGGTGAACGCCTCGGACTTGATACCGGGACACTGACGCCCATGTTACGACGGATGGAGAAAAAAGGGTGGTTAACGCGGAGTCAAGGTCAAGATGATGGGCGTCGGGTTTATATTGAATTAACGCCCAAGGGTTTAGATGCGGAAACTCCAATTAAAGATGCAGTAGAATCCTGTTTCTCCCATGTTAATATGAATGAGGAAGAATATAAGCAAAGTGTGGCTAAAATTAGTCAAATTGCCGAATTTTTAGAAGCTAATAATCGCTTACTATCCCAAAGATAGATAAATGTCCAGGAGTTATTTTCTGGGCATTTTTAGTTTTGCGGTTTCCTTTTTGGAGCAGATACGTTACAATTACATGGACAAATCAGAAACTGGAAATAGAAAGGATACCTATAAATATGAGAATGCAACTGAGTGAGGTGGCCCAAGCCCTCGACTTTCCGATCGCGGAAGGATTTGATCAAGTTGAAATTACTAGCGTGAGCTTTGATAGTCGGAGTTTGGAACCAGGGGCGCTGTTTATTCCTTTAGTAGGTGAAAATGATGGTCATAGCTATATTCAAAGTGCTATTGATCACGGTGCGGTCGCTACTTTATGGCAAGCTGATCATGCGGATTTGCCAACACTACCAGCTATTGTAGTTGAAGACAGTTTGCAAGCTTTACAAAAACTTGCTAAGTACTATTTGATGAAGATTAACCCCAAAGTAGTGGCGGTTACGGGTAGTAATGGTAAGACGACAACTAAGGATATGACGGCTGCTATTCTAGCCACAACTTTTAACGTCCAAAAGACCTTTGCTAACTTCAACAATGAAATTGGGGTTCCAATGACGCTTTTAGCTATGGAACCAAATACTGAAGTGGTTGTTGTGGAAATGGGGATGGATCATCCAGGGGAGTTGGATGCCCTCAGTAAGTTGGTTGAGCCTGATGTGGCTGTGATTACCATGATTGGTGAAGCCCATATTGAGTTCTTTAAGGAAAGAGGCAAGATTGCTGACGCTAAGATGGAAATTACCCATGGTCTCAAAGAAGATGGGGTTTTGATTTATAATGGGGATGAACCACTCTTGCGGGAAAGAACGCAAAACTTAATTCAAGAAACCCGAACTTTTGGTTTGGCGGAAAATGACGAGCTCTATGCCCAAGACATCGTAAGTGATGCTCAAACTACCAACTTCAGGGTAGCGAATTTTGATCAGGTTCTTACAATTCCAATGCTTGGGGCTTATAATGTCAATAACGCTTTAGCAGCCATTTCCGTTGGTCTGTTATACCAAATTGAATCAAGTCAAATCATGGCAGCCTTGAAGAATTTCCAAGTAACGGAAAACCGCACCCAATGGGTAAGCGGGCAGGATGGTTTGCGCATTTTAAGCGATGTTTACAACTCTAACCCAACGGCGGCTAAGGAAGTTTTAGCCGCCTTCAGCCAAGTGCCTACGGATGGTCGCCGAATTGCGGTGCTTGGTGACATGCTGGAATTGGGGGATGATGCACCGGAAATGCACGCGAGTTTGGCAGAAAAAATCGTGGGTGATAAGCTAGCGGTCGTCTACCTCTACGGTTCTTTGATGGCTAACTTAGCCCAAAAATTACGTGATCAAGGTTATACGGGGCAAATTCATCACTATCCAAAAGAAGAACAAACTAAATTAATTGCCGACCTCCAACAAGATGTGACTGGCAAGGATATTGTTATGTTGAAAGCTAGTCATGGTATGCACTTGGAAAATGTTTTAACAGCTCTGAAAGCGTAAACTATTTGTATCAAGCGCATATTAATGCTATGATTATCAAGACACTTTAAAACCGTTATTTAATTTGCTGGAGATTCACTTGTGTTAGAGTCCCAGCAACCCCGCCGGATTGCGGGTTTTCCAATATAAGGAGGAACAATTTTTTGAAATTTAATGAATTAGGGCTGGAAGAAGACTTACTAAAAGCAATTGAACGTAGTGGATTTGAAGAAGCAACACCGATTCAATCCGAAACGATTCCCTTGGCTTTGGCAGGTTTAGATGTCATTGGTCAGGCACAAACAGGGACAGGGAAAACTGCGGCTTTTGGTTTACCAGTCTTACAAAGAGTGGATACTTCAAAGAGAGCGATTCAAGCGGTGATTATTTCACCAACGCGTGAATTGGCCATCCAGACCCAAGAAGAACTTTACCGCTTAGGAAAAGATAAGCGGGTTAAAGTTCAAGTTGTTTACGGGGGAGCTGATATTCGGCGTCAAATCCACCAATTAAAGAACAACACTCCTCAAATTTTAGTCGGGACACCTGGCCGTTTATTGGACCACGTGAACCGTAAGACCGTTGATTTAAGTCAAGTTCAAACTTTAATTTTAGACGAAGCTGATGAAATGTTAGACATGGGATTCTTGGACGATATTGAAGCCATTATTGCCAAGGTTCCAGCTGAAAGACAAACTTTGCTTTTCTCTGCCACGATGCCAAAGGCGATTTTAAACATCGGCGAAAAGTTTATGACAGATCCAACGACGGTTAAAATTAAGGCTAAAGAACTGACTACTGACTTAGTGGATCAGTACTTTGTGCGGGCACGTGATTATGAAAAATTCGATATTATGACGCGGATTTTAGACGTACAAGCCCCGGAATTAACCATCGTTTTTGGGCGTACCAAGCGTCGGGTAGACGAATTGTCCAAAGGTTTAGAAGCCCGCGGTTACAATGCTGCCGGGATTCACGGTGATTTGACCCAACAAAGACGAATGACCATCTTGAAGAAGTTTAAGGCTGGTCAATTAGATATCTTGGTAGCAACTGATGTGGCTGCGCGTGGTTTAGATATTTCTGGGGTGACTCACGTCTATAACTACGACATCCCACAAGACCCAGAAAGCTACGTCCACCGGATTGGTCGGACCGGGCGGGCCGGACATCACGGGACTTCTGTAACTTTTGTAACACCTAATGAAATGGACTACCTACGTGTGATTGAAAAATTGACCAAGAAGCGTATGGAACCATTAAAGCCACCAACAGCTAAGGAAGCCTTTGCTGGGCAAGTGGCTTCTGCCTTAGCAGAAATTGATGATTTAGTTGCGAAGACGGATGATGACAAGTATGCGGATCAAGCACAGGTACTCTTAGAAAAATATGATGCCCAAACTTTAGCTATGGCGCTTTTGAACCAAATGACCAAAGATGATGCCAGTCAAGTGCCTGTTAAGATTACACCGGAACGACCTTTACCACGTCGGCGTAATAGTGGGAAGCGTAATGGTTACCGTGGTAACAACAAGTGGCGTAAAGACAATCGTGGTAGTCGCAATGACTGGCGCGATAAGAAGCGTGGTGGCGACCGCAATAAGAAGGATCGCTCTCGTGATCGTTTCGAACGGCGTCAAAAAGGCGGTAAGCGTAACTTTACAATTCGCACAAAACAAGATTAAATTAGGAGAGAAGCCAAGGTGCTTCTCTTTTTTTCTGGAGGTGAAAATATGAAGCTTGCCCCATATTTAGACCCGAAAGGGTCTTTTTTCGTTGAAGTAATTTAACCTAAA
>NZ_AZFH01000059.1:0-5172 GCF_001435735.1 Ligilactobacillus equi DSM 15833 = JCM 10991 | reverse complement strand
CCTTTATGGGTTTTCTTGTCCACTTAAATGTTCAACTTATATTTTACAATCTGTCTTTTAAAAAAGGTTTACCTTCCGTAATTTTCTTTTGCTCCTGACAAATTTTTATGCTAAACTTAGTTGTTAAAAAAATTGGAGGAAAAATCTTGCAAAAACTCAAAAATTTTTTTGATGTTACCATGTTAAAGTTTATCCTGGTGGGAATTGCTAACACTATTTTTGGGATGGGAATCATGTTTTTATTCTATAACTTTTTCCACTTTAATTATTGGATTTCATCAGCTTCTAACTATATTTTTGGCAGTATCCTTAGTTATTTTTTAAATAAATATTTCACTTTCCAAAATAATAGTAAAGGTTTCAAGGTGATTTTGAAATTTACCATTAATATTACAATTTGTTATCTTGTTGCCTACGGTTTAGCTAAACCACTAACCGTAATGGCTATGGCTAGTTTTGGTCCTAATATTCAAAATAATATTGCCATGTTAGCCGGATCGATTTTTTTTGTGGTTTTAAATTACGTAGGGCAACGTTTTTGGGCCTTTAAAGATTAGAACGTAAAAAAATGGAAAAAATTAAATCTTCCAACATCCTTTAAAATGACATCAAAAGAAACGCTAGAATTCACGCTCCGGCAACGTAAATTCTAGCGTTCTTTACTTTTTATGTCTCTCTTGCCTTTGCATATCCTAGTAAGGAATTTTCTAACCAAGGTAGTTCAATCCTTAGAGAATCCTCCCCCTACCTCCATAAACTCAATTTTTGGATAAATTAATAAATAGCACTTGTCTTTTTTTTAATTTAAGCTATAATTACCTTATAGATATATTAAAAAACGGTGAAAAGATGAGTAATTAAGTTAGTACTTATACAGAGAGCCTCAGTGCTGAGAAGAGGCTAAGGAACACTTAGTGAAGTATGGTCTTGGAGGATTTAGCTGGTGAAGTCTTGAGCCAGCTAGGGTTCTTACCCCTTAGCGTAAGCACTAATTTTAGTGATTGAGGTCTTTAATGTAAATTAAAGATAAATCAAGGTGGTAACACGGCTAGCCCCGTCCTTGACTTCTCTTTTGAGAAGTAAGGATGGGGATTTTTTCACTTGTCAATAATTTTTGGAGGTAATTTATATGTCAAAAAACGCACCTTTTCATTTTGATTTAGTAGGAAGCTTAAAACGTCCTACTAAATTGAGCCAAAGTCGTCATGCTTTTGAAGCCGGACAATTAGACCGAGCAAAACTTAAAAACTTACAAACTAAAGAAATTGCCCGTGTTGCCCACAAACAAGCAAAGCTAGGTTTCAACGCTGTAACGGACGGAGAATTTGCTCGGTCTTGGTGGCACCTAGACTTTTTATGGGGTCTAACCGGAGTTGACCGTTACGACTATAGCGAAAGTTACAAATTCCATGGTAGCAAAACCCGGACCGATAATGTCCACCTTACTGGTAGAATCGCTTATAACCCTAATCACCCTTTTTTCGAAGACTTCAAGACGCTACAAGCCAACACACCAGAAGGGATCTTAGCCAAACAAACTATCCCGTCACCAACTATGCTCTTTCGTGATAATCGTAGCGATCTAGCCCTTGATTTTTATGAATCATGGGAAGAATATTTAACTGACTTGGCCCAAGCTTACCACCAAACAATTCTTAGATTCTATGAACTTGGTTGCCGTTATCTCCAACTTGATGACACGACCTGGGCTTTTTTAATCAATAAATTCATTGATACTAAACATGACTTCCAAGAACAAGCTAAATACCGAAAAATCGCCGAAGACGCAGTTAAAGTTATTAACGCCACCCTAGCAGACTTACCAGACGACTTAACTATCACAACTCACGTCTGCCGAGGAAACTTCAAGTCCACCTACCTTTATACCGGTGGCTATGAATATATCGCTTCCTATCTAGGGCAACTCAACTACGATGGTTTCTTCCTAGAATATGACAATGAACGTTCTGGAAGTTTCGAACCTCTAGCTGAAATTTGGCACAACCGCCCTAATGTAACTATCGTTCTTGGCTTAATTACTTCTAAATTTCCTGACTTAGAAGATCCAGAGCAACTTAAGCAACGAGTTGTAGCAGCTAGTGAATATGTACCATTAGAAAATCTAGCTCTTTCCACCCAATGTGGTTTCGCCTCTACGGAAGAAGGAAATGCTGTTACTGAAGAAGAACAGTGGAAAAAACTAGCTCTTGTGGTCCAAACTGCTCAAGAAATTTGGTCCTAATTTTTAATCCCTAAGCTTGTATCTTGGGGTTTTTGTTACGCTAAAAATAGGAGGGTCCTATGTATATTGAAGAAAAATATCTTTCTTTTAAAAATTACCATACTTATTGTCGTGTGGTCGGTAAAAAAACTAAGCAAGCTCCCTTAGTCCTCTTACACGGAGGGCCTGGCTCCTGTCACGATTACTTTGAGGTCCTAGATGAATTAGCTGAACTAAGTGAACGCCAAATCATTAGTTATGACCAATTAGGTTGTGGACTTTCTTCGATTCCTAGTAACCCGAAATTTTACTGTATGGAAACTTGGATTGCCGAACTTATTAACTTACGCCAACAACTCCACTTGGATGAAATTCACCTTTTGGGACAATCTTTCGGAGGTATGCTAGCTTTGGCCTACCTCTGTGATTACCAAGCTCAAGGTGTTAAAAGTTTAATTTTATCTTCAACTCTGTCTTCGGTCTCACTTTGGGTTCAAGAGCTACACCGCCTTATCAAAGAGCTTCCTACTAATATGCAGGCTGCTATTGCCCAAGCAGAGACAAGCCTTGATTTTAGCCACCCAGCCTATCTCATTGCCAACAGTGAATTCATGAAACGACATGTTTACGAAGTTACTGAACAAAGCCCCAGTGTTTTAAAGCGTCCTCGTAAAATTGGCTCTTTAGCCTATAAAACTGCTTGGGGGCCCAACGAATACCATCCTAATGGCAATCTCAAAAACTTTGAATACACCCACCGCTTATCGGAGTTAACCTTACCAACTTTAATTACTAGCGGTACAGATGATTTATGTACACCTTTAATCGCTAAAACCATGTATGACCAACTTCCGTATGCTAAATGGGAACTCTTTGCTAATTGTCGTCACATGCCTTTTGTTGATAATCATTCCGCCTATCTTCAAACTCTTCAGACCTGGCTAGCTATGGTATAATGAGAGCGAAAGGATGTGGACTATCTTGCTACATGATGAAGCAATTATTAAAATTGATAAACTTAAAGCACAACTCCCCGCTTATATTAGTGAATTCATCACTGTCAAAACGGCCGATGAATACTCACCGGCAACCCTATTGGAATATCTCAAAAACTTCCATCAATTTTGCCAATGGTTAATTAATCAAAAAAAAGTTAGTGCTTCTATTACCGCAGATATTAGTGTGGGTGAACTTGACAAAATTACCCTCCGAGATGCCACCGAGTATAAATCCTACTTACTTAGCCGCCATAAAATGAATACCAAGCGCGTAGATCAAAATGGTCAAGCATTGCCTTCAAATGAACTATTAGCTAAACCTACCATCCAACGTCATATTACAGCTCTCAAAGTGATTTTCAAATATTTAGCCAAAAGTGCTAACAACCATCAAAATAAGCCTTTTTTGAGTCATAATATTATGGAAGACTTATCCAACGTAACTCAACGACAAACTTTACAGGCTCGGGCTGATGCCATTGAAGACAAGCTTTTTTTAGGTGATGAAAGTCAAGCATACTTGGACTTTATTGAAAACATTTATCCGCAAAATCTCACTCCGCGAGCATTACTATTTCACAAGCGTGATCTCGAACGTAATCTCGCCCTAAATGCTTTAATGTTAGCTTCAGGGTTACGTTTATCGGAAGTAGTAGGGATTAATCTTGATGATTTAGACTTTGAAAATAATCGAGTGTCAGTTCTGCGCAAAGGCTCAAAAAAAGACTCAGTCAGAATTGCCGCTTTTGCCATGGAATATCTTGATCGTTATCGTCAAATTCGCGACTCCCGTTACCATCCTGATAAATACGAGAAAGCCTTTTTTTTAACCTTAACCAAAGGGCATTCACAAAGAATCACCGGATCAGCAATTGAAAAAATGGTAGCCAAGTATTCCAAAGAATTTAAAGTTCGCGTCACCCCGCACAAATTACGCCACACTTTAGCGACACGGCTATACCAAGAAACAAATAACTTAGTTTTAACGGCTCAACAATTGGGACACAGTTCAACCACTACCACCACACTGTATACCCACATCAATAACGATGCAGCTAGCGATGCTTTAAATCGGTTATAGAAAAGTGAAAATAACAAGCCTTAAGAAATTACGCTTTCCAAAACGTTGATTTCTTAAGGCTTTTAACTTACGGAAACTAAGTTACAGATTTTTAATTTTTAACAAAAAATTGCAGCATCATCCAACCAAAACTGTTTGCTTTTTCAAATTATTAACTACTAAATCAGGTTGTGCACTTAACTTCAGAATTTATAATCTCGCAGAAAAAACAAACTCTACAATCCTAGAAGTTATAAATACACCAAAAAGTCTTAGAGAGTATACTCCCTAAGACTTTTTAAGCTATCTCTTCTTGCGATTAAGCATACTGAGTAACGGTACTAGGGTCATTAACACCCCCATACCAGCCATCGTACCATAAGTTCCTATTAAATTAGAACTTATAAAATTATTAATAACTTCACCAACGGACGATTGCTTGGCTGACTTTTCGACTGTTCCAACAATCCATTTGCCTTTTGCTGAATCACTACCAGTTTGTACTAGACCACTAGCGTCATTATTTTTTTTGCTAGCATTACCCACTATTACATTCACATTTTGGTTTGTAGTTTGAATATCACTTGTAAGTGTTATAGTAGTTGGATGTACTGATGACCCAGTTAAAACATTTAGTGGCGCTAACATCGAAGTGCTTATATCTTCAGTACTTGTAACCTGACTGACTTCCACTTCACTAGTTAAAATTTTTGCGATTTGATTTTGAAGAACTACACCCTTAAGTTCTGCTTTCCTAACAACCTCATCTGTACTCGTTGATTCAGACATGCTTGCACTCGTTGAAACTGAACCACTTGTACTTGTTGATTCTGATGCACTTGCACTCTTCGAAGCTGAGTCACTCGTACTTGTTGATTCTGATGCGCTTGCGC
>NZ_AZFH01000058.1:0-1286 GCF_001435735.1 Ligilactobacillus equi DSM 15833 = JCM 10991 | reverse complement strand
AAGAGGTGAAAGTATATGCCACAAGTTGAACTTCCATATATGATGGGACTGAAATTACGGATGTACCCTAATCACAAACAAGAACAAGTTGCTTGGAAAAACATCAATGCTTCTCGTTTTATCTATAACCAGTTGTTAGCGAATAGTTGGATTGACAGTGCTATTAAACGCAACAAATTGGATAAGAAGTATCCTATTCCTACTACCTACTGGCGTTATAAATTTTCTAAAGATAAGAAGATAAAGAAGCCGATTAAAGCTTCCCAAGTCCGTCCGACTGGTCTAGCACGAATTAAAGGTAATTCACGTTACCCTTGGCTAAACGATTCTGAATTAGATAGTGATATGTTTACCAATACTGAAGTACATTATCGCAATGCTTGGAAAATGTTTAGGAAGGTTCATAGTGCTGGAACTCCCAAATTTAAAAAAAAGAGTCAGCCTGTCCAAAGTTATAGCACCTCAAACCATTACAGCTCGAGCCAAGTCAAAGCTAAAGGAGGTGTGCCTTCCCTTTATAACGGGTCAATCCACTTTATTGACAGTCAGTACTTGCAGTTACCAAAGCTAGGCAAAGTCAAAATTAAATTACACCGCACATTACCAACTAACCAAATGGTGCGAATTGCCACGGTGACAATTAAGCATTATCCGTCGGGGAAATGGTTTGTTTCGCTTTTATTAAAAAGTGACCAACCATTTAATTCTAAATTTCCAAAAGTAGATTGTGAAGTTGGTTTTGACTTGAACACAGAAAACTTCTTAACTCAAAGTGATGGTAAGGTTGTCTCAAGCCCACGTTATTACCGAACTATCAAAGATAAGTTAGCTAAAGAACAACGGATTCTTTCACGTAGGCAACGGCGTGCCAAGAAAGAAGGTCGTCCTTTAAAGACTAGCAAAAATTACCAAAAACAAAAACTCATTGTGGCTAAGCTCCATGAAAAGGTTCGCAATCAACGAACGGACTTCTTACACAAGATTTCGATTGCATTAATCAAGAACCACGATTTAGTAGTCGCAGAAAACCTTAAGAGTAAGAATATGCTTAAAAATCATGCCTTGGCTATGAGTATCAGTGATGTTGGTTGGCGAACTCTGCTTACTTTTCTTGAATACAAAGCTCCTAAGTATGGTCGAACTTTCGTCGAGGTTAATCCCGCCTATACGACGCAAACGTGTAATGATTGCGGTTTTAGAATGGGAACAGAGGAAACAAAGAAACTAACTTTGAAAGACCGTGCTTGGACTTGTCCTAAATGTAAAGTTTTCCATATTCGTGACCA
>NZ_AZFH01000006.1:0-301 GCF_001435735.1 Ligilactobacillus equi DSM 15833 = JCM 10991 | reverse complement strand
GACTTGTCAACCTTAGGTGCTACGGCTGTAGTTGTCGCTGGTTGCTTATCAGCTTCCTTAGCGGAAACAGCTAATTTTTCACCATTCGTTTGTGGCGTTGATAACTTAACTTCAAAGTTACCATCCTTGTCAGCAGTAGCTTTACCAAGAACGTTGCCATCCTTGTCGGCTACTACGACTTCTGCACCTGGAGCGGCTTTACCTGTTACGGTTGTACCATTGTCAGCTACTTCAACGCCAGATGGAGCCACACTCTTACCGTTAATACGGTTAAGGGCATCTTCGATAGCCTTCTTAGCAT
>NZ_AZFH01000057.1:0-24779 GCF_001435735.1 Ligilactobacillus equi DSM 15833 = JCM 10991 | reverse complement strand
ATTACTTCAACGAAAAAAGACCCTTTCGGGTCTAAATATGGGGCAATTCATCACCCAAACAAAGTTCGGGAGTCTTCTTGCCCCTGTGATAAAATAAAATCAGCCCTCGTTAGCTCTAGCTTTTAAGGACTGATGCCAAATTTATTGATATGGTTTAAAAACTAAATGTTCATTAATAAATTTCTCACTTCATAAATATATACGCTTTATTCGAATCTAAAAAAGAGAAAAGTTCTTTTAATAATTGCACCTAGAACCTCTTAGCTTTACAATAAAAGTAAATCAGAAAAAATGAGGGACTTTTTCATGACAATTACTGAAGCAATTAAAAATCGCCCCCTAACTTTAGATGGTTCAATGTCTACACCTTTAGAAGCCTTAGGGGCTAAAACTAATAATCCATTATGGACCGCCCAAGCCCTAATTGATCACGAAGATTTAATCTACCAAGTTCATATGGACTACCTCCAAGCTGGAGCTGATATTATCACTACTAATACTTACCAAGCTAATGTTCAAGCTTTTGTTAAAGAAGGCTATTCTGAAAAAGAAGCTCTTGAACTTATCAAAAAAGCGGTACGTATTGCCAAAAAAGCTCGTGATGACTACGAAAAAATTTCTGGTCGTCATGCTTATGTAGCTGGTTCCATCGGCCCTTATGGGGCTTACCTCGCCGATGGTAGCGAATACACCGGCAACTACACACGCGCCCCTTATGAGTTACAGGCCTTCCATAATCCTCGCCTCCAAGCTATTATGGCAGAAGGCGTCGATTGCCTAGCCATCGAAACCCAACCTAAGTTGGGGGAGGTCTTGGCCCTTTTAGCCGAACTACAACACTCCTATCCGAAAATTCCAGTCTTTGTGAGCTTTTCCTTGAAAGACAGTCAAACCATTAGTGACGGTACCGCCTTAAGTTTTTCGGTCGAAGAAGTTGACCGTTACCAACAAGTCTTTGCTATCGGAGTTAACTGCACTAACTTGGAAGTCGTACCAGACGCCATTCGTGTTCTCAAGTACTCTAGCCAAGAACCTATCGTAGTCTACCCAAATTCCGGAGCTCAATACGATCCTGAAACTAAGACTTGGACCACGCAAGCCGGCGCTTTAGACTTTCACTCAGAATTTCCTAAATGGTATCAAGCTGGAGCTCGTTTAATTGGGGGCTGTTGCACAACCATGCCCGCTAATATTGCAGAAATTGCTAATTTCCTAGCCAAAAAATAAGCTAATGTCAAAAAGAGGATTTCCGTGAGAAATCCTCTTTTTATTATAATAATTCTGCAAAGGCTTCGGCTTGATCATTCATGAATTCATCGCCGACCTTAATTTCAGAAATTTCAATGCCATCTAAGGCTCTTTGCATTAAGCCATCTACATCTAAGCGAGCTTCATATTCGCGCGCCTTATCTAAGCGTGGCTTGGTCTTAGGAGATGGGGGAGCAAAAATCGTACAACAGTCTTCAAATGGCATCACGGATAAGTCAAAAGTATCAATATCTTGGGCAATCTTAATGATTTCATTCTTATCCATAGATACCACTGGACGAATCATCGGCATTGTGGTGACATCATTAATCGCTGCCATACTTTCCATCGTTTGAGACGCCACCTGACCTAAAGCTTCACCATTAAAAATTGCTAGACCATGACGGCGCTTAGCAATCTCAGCCGTTAAACGCAACATGAAGCGTCGTTGCACGGTCATCAAGTAACCGGAAGGTAATTGTTCCTTAACTGTTTCTTGAATTTCGGTAAACGGTACTTGAATGAATCGAATCCGCCCCACGTATGGCGTTAACTTTTCTGTTAAAGCCTTCGCCTTATTCAAGGCTTGTTGGCTCGTGTATGGTGGGCTAAAGAAGTGGACCATTTCAATGTCTACCCCCCGCTTCATTGCTAGGTAGCCGGCAACCGGTGAGTCAATCCCTCCTGATAACATCAACATCCCTTTACCTGCAGTACCGACTGGTAAACCACCAGCCCCATCGATTTTTTTATAAGAAAGAAAAATCCCGTTCAAGCGTACTTCTACGCGCAAGGTTATGTCTGGATCTTTCATTTGAACTTTCAAATCAGGAATCGCTTCTAAGATAGCCCCCCCGACTTCCATGTTCATTTCATTAGTATCATAAGCAAAGTCATGGTCTTGCCGCCGAGTATTAACCTTAAAAGTCATGCCTTCTTGATAAATTTCCTTCATCATCTCAATAGCCATCGCTTGAACCGCTTCTAGACTCTTATCTACCTTAATCGAAGGCGAAAAGTTTTGAATTCCAAAGACCTTGCTTAGTTGTTCCATAACCAAGTCAGAATCTTCACCATTTAATTGGATGTGCATGCGATCACGAGAAGCCTTGATGACTAGGTTGTCAAAATTGTGGAGTGCTTGTCGGACATTGTGATCCAAACGGTCGATAAAGCTTTTACGGTTCTTTCCCTTAGTGGATAATTCCCCATAACGCACCATAATTTCAGTGTATTGCATTCTTTTTTCCTTTCAATTTTAAGAGTTAATCTTTAAGAATTTTTCATAGAGCTGGTCAAAGACCTGAATAAAATTTTTCGCTTCGGCTAAAGTATTGTTTTCATCAAGCGACACCCGTACTGCCGAAGTCGCAACCTTTTCCGGAATATGCATCGCATTTAAAGTTCCGGAAATCGTCCCCTTCTTGGATGAGCAGGCACTCGTAGTGGAAATATAAATGTCATGACTTTCAAAGGCATGCACAATCGTTTCACCTCGTACCCCATCAATGGTAAAGCACAAAATGTGCGGTGCAAATCCCTGGTCTAAGCCCGAAAACATTGTAACTTTATCAAATTGTGTTACATGATCATAAATCATTTTACGGATGGCTTGTTGGTTAGCCACGTGAGCTTCCTCACCCGTCAATAAAAGACGCATCGCCTTGGCCATGGCCGCAATAGCAGGAACGTTTTCAGTTCCACTGCGAAGATTTTTCTCTTGACCTCCGCCCGCTAAGAGCGGTGCAATCATACGGCCACGTTTCTTATACATAAAACCAATCCCTCGTGGTGCGTGGAATTTATGTCCTGAAAAAGTCATAAGGTCAATGCGCGGATGAATTAACATTTCACCTAAACCCTTACCTAAAGCTTGGACCGCATCGACATGGAAGTGAACCTTAGGATAATCCGTTAAGACTTCGGCTAAGTCCGCAATGGGTTGAATAGCCCCGATTTCATTGTTAACCGCCATTACCGACACCAAAATCGTATCTTGTCGCAAGGCAGCTTTTAAATCTGCCGGGTTAACTTGCCCCTTTTTGTCCACAGGAAGGTAAGTTACCTCAAAACCTTGTTTTTCTAATTGGGCCATAGTATTTAAAACGGCAGGGTGTTCCACTTCACTGGTAATTAAGTGTTTACCGAACTGCACTTTCTCATAGGCTGTACCTTTAATTGCCCAGTTATCCCCTTCGGTTCCTCCGCTAGTAAAGTAAATCTCGTCAGCTTGTACCTTTAAGAGGGAGGCAATTTGCGCCCGCGCTTGATTTAGTAAGTTATCTGCTTTTTCACCCAAATTGTGGAGTGAAGATGGGTTACCCCAGATTTGTTGACTAACAGTTGTATAAGTTTGTAAAGCTTCTGGTGAAACTTGTGTCGTCGCACTGTTATCGAAATATATCATATTTACTGAACCCTCTTTTTAAATTTCACTTACAAATAATAACAAGTTTTATTGAAATAAACAAGAAAAAGACTAGTTGGGAAACTAATCTTTTTCTTCACTAACCTATTTAGCTTTATCCCTCTTCATCAATTCGGTAGCTTCTTCTTTAGATAAATACTTAGTCGCAATTCTTTCAAAGAGACCAGGTTCTACTTTTTCTAAGGCTTCGGCCATGACATCGACGGCTTGGACATATTCAAAGTCTCGCGTAAAAAGTTCCGTCGCTCTTTGGGAAGCTTCCTTAACATGTGGATAACGATCTCGGTAACGGTTCCCGTATTGAATCAAGTTTTCGGCCATAACTGCGGCTTGATACATTTCCTTTCTTTCCTTCTGGAAGGTCCGCATTTCGTTTTCGGTTTCCAACATTTGTGTCGTAATCACACTCATATCAATCTTGACATGATTCATTTCTTCCATTAAGGCGTTCACCAAGTTTTCTATATAATCTAACTTTTCATAATAAGATTGGGGATAACCTGGTAAGTGCTTGCTCATAGTTTGACGCTTGATTTCGTGAATTTCACCTTGGAAACCAGCTAAACCATCCCAGGCCTTCTTTTCATCCACCACTAATGCAGAAATATCTGCGTGAATTTTACCTTGTTCTTCTTCTATTTGCTTTAAGGCATCAAAATCGTCATTTTGCTGGTTTTCTAAACGACTATAAACCGCGGTTTCCATTTCAATTTCCGTCAAGGCTTGAGTATAATTTTTGCGAATAATGTGCAACTTAGTATCCAAATCACGCGCCCGTTCAACTTCGTCATGGGTTAATTCATAGTGTTGCCCGATACGATCCAGGTCTAGCAAAAGTTGTTTTTCTTGTTTTTCGGCATGACGGATAAACTCACCCCATTTGGACTTGCGCTTTTCCACCTTGTGACGTGCGGCATATTCGGTTTCAATTTGCTTGTAGAGGTCCTCGATACTTTCACGAATCGTCTTATCCGTGTCCTGGGCTTCAGTAACTTGTAAGTCTGTTAAAAACTGCTTTTCTTCTTGGACTTTAGTTTCCAACTTCCCTACTTCTTGGTCAATTTCACTTAAAAAATTGTAGCCATCCTTCTTTAGTTGGAGGTAACCAGCCTTAATTTCCTTTAATTGTTCGGGAAAAACGTTATGTAGGTTCCGGTATAAAGGTGGAATGACTTCTAATAATTTATCGATGCTAGCAGTTTGGTTTTCTAATTCTTGAAGTGATTGATCAGCTTGACCATAGTCACCTTGTTCCATCAAATCCCCATAATTGGTAAATTCTTTGTTGATTTCAGCAAACAGCTCCTCTAACTTAGGCATGGCAGGTCCAAAAGAAAAGTTCTTTGTTAGTAATATCTTGCGAATGTCCTTGTAGCGTTGCTTCAAGTTAGCTTTTTTTTGCCGATGTTGCTCCATCTTACCTTGCATGGCATTGACGGAATCTAAAACCCCTTGGTAAACTTCCTTAGCTTCCAAGAAACTATCTTGAGCAGCTTTAAGATTTTGCCGAGCAGCTATTAAATGATACTTAGGTAAACTAGCTCGCACTTCTTCAATCAACATTTGAATATCGGGGAATTTGCCATTCACTACTTCACGGTATCTTTGCGCAATACGTTCGTAGTTTTCGAGACTTTCCCCTGTTAAATTAAGTTCGCGTAATTCTTCAACTTGCGCCCCTAAGCTATCACCCAAGAGTTCTTGGACTTGGTCTTCTAAACTTTGAGCTAAATTTAAGGTTGATTTTCGCACATAAAACATACCGGCATATACGGCCACCAAAATCAACAAAACCGCAATTATTATTGTGATTGTCATTTCCCAACTCATTCCTTTTCCCATAATTTTGTCGTTTGTATTTCGACCTTATTTCGAAAACTTATTTGTATTTAGTAAGCTTTTTTATTATAATCATTTTAATTATATCATTAGATACCTTAATTAAAAAGATTTTGGAGGAATTTTCATGGCACAATCTTTACTTAGTCAACAATTAGACGCTTTACTTTTTGAAGAAACAGATTTGGTAGCTAACCTAGCTAATGCTTCTGCTCTTTTAAATGACACTTTAGATGATATTAACTGGGTCGGTTTTTACCTAACCAATGGCGATGAAAGTCAATTAACCTTAGGCCCTTTCCAAGGTAAGGTTGCCTGCATGCACATCCAATCCGGTTCAGGGGTATGTGGGACTGCCTTAGCCAAGCAAGAAGTTTTGCGGGTGCCTAACGTCCATGAATTTGCCGGTCATATTGCTTGTGACTCAGCAAGTAACTCCGAAATTGTCTTACCTTTAACCAAAGACGGCCAAAAAATCGGGGTCTTGGATATCGATTCTCCAAGTCTTGACCGCTTCTCTACTGAAGATCAAGCCCTCTTGGAAGAATTTGTGGCAACTTTATTACAACACCTCTAAAAGGCTTGACAAAGGCAAAGATCCTTGTTATGCTCAGAAGCGTGTAAAATAATGCAGCGGTAGATGGTAAGCTCGTCAACAGTTGTTTGCCTTTTTGGTTCGTCTAGTACCCCTTCGGCTGCAAGGGTGAACGCGCAAAAGCAACTGCACGAATACTAAATCTACAATGATTATTTTACTCCAAGAAAAAATATTTAATTTATTGGAGGAACTTTTAATGTCTCGTTATACAGGTCCTAGCTGGAAGGTTTCACGTCGTTTAGGCATCTCCCTTTCAGGTACAGGTAAAGAATTAGCTCGTCGTCCTTACGCACCAGGTCAACACGGTCAAAACAACCGTCGTAAATTATCAGAATACGGTTTGCAATTGCAAGAAAAGCAAAAGCTTCGTATGACTTACGGTGTTTCAGAACGCCAATTTGCTAACCTTTTCAAAAAGGCTGGTAAGATTCGCGAAGGTAAGCACGGTGAAAACTTCATGATTTTATTAGAACGTCGTTTGGACAACGTTGTTTACCGTTTAGGTTTAGCAACTACTCGTCGTCAAGCACGTCAATTAGTTAACCACGGTCACATCACTGTTGATGGCAAGCGTGTTGACATTCCTTCATACGAAGTTACACCAGGCCAAGTTATTTCTTTACGTGAACGTTCAAAAGACTTGAAGATTGTTAAAGAAGCGTTAGAAGCTGTTGTTGGTCGCGCTACATTTGTTTCATTTGATGAAAACACAATGGAAGGTTCATTAGTTCGTTTACCACAACGTGATGAATTAGACGCAAACATCGACGAAGCTCTTATCGTTGAATACTACAACAAGTTATAATACCCTTGTTGTTTGGGAAGTCTCCTATGGAGGCTTCTTTTTTTGTATATGACGCCTACTTTCGGTATAATGGGGGTAAGGAGTGAAAAAATATGTCTGATGATCAATTACAAGACCGTCTCAACAACGGCATTTATGGCACCCCAAAAATTAAAGCTGCCGAACAAAAGAAATTTCTCGGTACTTTTCGCGAACGGGTGCAAGCAACGCTCACCTTCGAGGAATTAAAAGACCCACAAAATTTACAGGCTCTGAAACTTGAAATGACCGCCCACCCCAAATATATTCTTTTAGTTTCTGGGGACGTACCCCAAACTAGTTTGCAAGAACTCTTAGTCTTGGGGAAAGAACAAGGTATCGAAACTCGCTTTACTGCCACGAGCGGTCAAATTTATCAACCTGATGATTTAGCAGTCGTTTTCGCTAGTAAAAATGAAGCTCTCCACCAAGATATCGTTGATATCACTGCGCTTCATCCTCATACATCTAACTTAACTAACGAAGAATATGCGCAAAAGAAAAAATCTTTTTGGCAAAAATTATTTTCATAAACTCAAAAACGCTAGGACAACAAATCCTAGCGTTTTTTAAGTTTAGTTCCTTTCGCTTAAACGGGTATTATTTTGAGCTAAATCAGCGGCAATCGCTTGTAACTTCACCACATTTTCCACGTATTCGGCTTCATTCATGTCCATATGACTAAAGCATGATTGGACCGAATCCTTCACTTTTTCTTCCATCAAACGCCCTTTAGCAGTCAATGAAATGAACACTTTACGCCCATCAACAGTATCGCGCTCACGCGTCAACCAACCGTCATTTTCCATACGGCGTAAAAGTGGCGTTAAGGTTCCAGTATCAAGTCCGAGGCGGGTACCTAATTCCTTAATAATCATCGTTCGTGACTCTTCCCATAATACCAAGAGTACAATATATTGGGAATAAGTTAACTTGAAAGGCCGGAGCGATTCAGAGTAAAATCTATTGTAGTTTTTTTGTGCTGTATAGATGGCAAAACACAATTCATCTTCCAGGCGATCAGGTCTGTGATCAATCAAAGTCTTTCCCACTTTCTGTATAATCTACCACCATTATAGTATACTTTCGTCTTTTTTAATAGTAGTTATAATAATTTATCTATTTTTTAATGAGATAAATTCCATAAGCGGAAAATCTCGGTCACTATATCTTGGTCACCGAAGACCGTCTTTTGGTGGAAAGCTAACTCTGGATAACAGTGAGCTGATAAGAAAACAAGTTGGTTGTCTTTTTGGGCATCATAGACTTGATAAATATTAGGAATCACTAAATCCAGCGCACCTTCAACCATCCCTAACTTCGCCGCTAAGTTTTCAATCACCGGTCGGTAGGAAGCATCCATTTCAGTTAAGGATTCATAACTTTGCATCCCCGTTTGGCTACTTGCATCATAGCGTAAGAGGACTTCAATCCCGCGACTAATTACATCGGTCAAACGAATACCTTGAGATTTCAATGTTTCTTTTTCAATTTGGCCCAACTTGATATTCTTACGAACTAACAAATCAGCTAATGGCGTGCGACCATCACCAACTACACGTAAAGGTAACCTTTCAATTAAAGAAACCAGTTTCCCCGCAATAATTAAGGCGCGGTAGTTAGAGCCCGCTACCACTTGTTCAATCAAGACTTCTTTACTGTCCTTTTGTAGACGTCCCAAGGCTATTTTGAGTTCGCCACTCGTAGGTGGCATCCGGAAAACCCGATTTTGGTTAGAGCTAATCTCACCCGCTGGTTTCAAGACCAAACCCTTAGTTTGCAAAAGTGGCCAAAGCTGACTTAAATCATGGTTATTTTTTACCACCCATGCACTCGAGGTTGTAACTCCTGCTGCTTGAGCTAGCTTCTTAGCCGTTTGTTTTTGGGCCCAAAGCCGACTATAAAGCAAACTATTTTGGCTTTGTGAAATTCCATGGTCAATTAAGTGACCAGCAATTTCAATAATATCAGCTTCTGGAGCTATCACTTGATAGTCTAAGCCCTTAACCACTGCTCTTTGTAATAGTAAGAGACTGTTATGGCTAAGAGTTTTTAATTTAATCTCCGTTGTACGATAATCTAAATTAGCTAAACTTGTTGCCAGGACACTCATCCCTTGATTTTGCCGCAATGAACGGGCCGCTAAGGTTTCTTCAGGTTTATCCAATCTTTGTTTTAAGACTGTCATAACATTGCTAAAGTCATTGTAGCGGTAATTTTTAGCAAAACGCCCTAATTCATCAAGAAACTGCCGTAATTCGGTAGCAAATTGACTTTGGGCAAAAGGATTTTCTTGGGCTATAATTTGATTTTTTTGCCGAGCTGCCGTTAAAGTTGCGCGTAAGTTCGCCATCTCAGGTCCCGTAGTCATCAAGAAATACCCAGCCATGACATTAATGAGCGGTAAGAGTTCCTTGGTTTGTCCAAAATCCGTTTGGGGGGCTAAATCAATCTGGTTTAATTGTAAGCCGGAAATCACACGGGTTTGGTCAGCCAATTCTTCAGTCATTAAACTAACAAAATCAACTCCTGTATTTTGAATAGCTTGATATTTAGCTAAATCACGGTAATCTATGATGTTAGCTTCCTTCAATTCCACAGCATTTAAACTAGTCCGATGCGAGCGGACTGGTGAAACTTTGGCTTCCGCCACCATTTCTTCCCATTTAAAAGGTGTCGCTCCAAAAAAGTAGGTCAAAACCCATTGATAATTAATAAATTGTCGGGCTAATTTCAAGTAAACTTGATTGCGAAAATCGGTATACGCAACTTTACTTTGGACAAATTTTTCTGAATAAAGATTCAACAACAATTCTTCTGGTAATTGGATAAAAATTTGATTTTTGGCGTCCACTCCCCGTACGATAGGACTTGATGACCAAGGCCAAGGATAATAGCCACTAGGTAAAACTTGTTTTAAAGCTTGACTTTGAAGCGCCATATCCAGGTTTAGTCCCGCTAAGTCTTGTTGGGGACGACTCGTCAAGGTCACCTGACCTTTTTTAATTTCAAGATATTGGTTTTTAAATTCAGCACTTTGGTTAACTTGACCTTGTTTATCAAGTAGCGCAAAGCTTCGTTTTACTTGGAAACGTAAAGTCTGCAAAACTTCCGTCATTTGACTGGCTTCAATCTGTTTCCCAATTTCATCTAATTTCAAAATGCTAACCTCGCTGCAATTTTAATACTTCAATTATATCATATGCTATAATATTTGTGATTACACAATAGAAAGGAATCCTTATGCAAGAACCACTCGCTTATCGTATGCGCCCTCACCGTTTAGAAGATGTAGTCGGTCAAAGCCACTTAGTGGGTCCAGGTAAAATTTTGAACCGCATGGTTAAAGCTAACCGATTGTCTTCATTAATTTTATACGGTCCACCAGGTACCGGGAAAACCTCGATTGCTTCGGCAATTTCAGGAGCCACGAAATTCGCCTTACGCACCTTAAACGCCGCCACCGACTCCAAAAAGCAGTTGGAACAAGTGGTCGAAGAAGCTAAGTTTTCTGGAACTGTGATTTTACTTTTAGATGAAATTCACCGGCTTACCAAGCCCAAACAAGACTACCTCTTACCCCACTTAGAAAGTGGCCGGATCATTCTAATCGGTGCTACAACGGAAAATCCTTATATCGCCATTAATCCTGCCATCCGAAGTCGGACCCAAATTTTCCCGGTTTATCCACTCAAAGAAACCGAGATTAAGCAAGCTATCCAACGAGCCTTAGCTGACAAAGAACACGGCCTGGGTAACTATCAAATTGATCTGACCGATGCTGCTGGAAATCACCTGGCTTCCGCCACCAACGGAGACTTACGGTCGGCCTTGAACGCCTTGGAACTAGCCGTATTATCGACAGAAGCGGATGAAACTGGTATTATCCATCTAGATACAGACGTCATTAGTGAATGTCTCCAAAAAAAGGCCTTCGCTGCTGATAAAGATGGTGACGCCCACTATGATGTCATCTCGGCCTTCCAAAAATCCATTCGCGGATCCGATACGGATGCCGCCCTCCACTACCTGGCTCGCCTCCTTTTGGCGGGTGATATGATTTCGGTGAATCGGCGCTTACTGACAATTGCCTATGAAGACATTGGTCTCGCCAACCCACCGGCTGCTAGTCGCACCGTCCAAGCCGTCCAAGCCGCAGAAAAACTCGGAATGCCCGAAGCGCGGATTCCTTTGGCCAATGCAGTCATTGAACTGTGCCTTTCTCCCAAGTCGAACTCGGCCATCGTCGCCATTGATAAAGCCATGGATGATGTCAATCAAGGTAAGGCCCATGAAGTTCCAAAACACTTACGTGACAGTCATTACGCAGGCGCTGCAGAACTCGGTCACGGTACCGAATATCTTTATCCGCATGCTTATCCCCATGACTGGATCAAACAAGATTACTTACCCCACAACCTTCGCAATGTTTCTTATTACAATCCCAAAGAAAACGGTCGCTATGAAAAAGCCTTTAAAGAGCAATATTGGCGCTTATTTAAAGCTCAAGGCAAAAAGAAATCATAGATTTTTAAGATACCTTGCTTGTACTTTAATTTTTTCTGTGCTAGTATAATCTATGAAATCTGAGGTGTACGCGTTACCCTTTACGTATGGTTGACCGAACACTTTTAATTTAGTTGCTTCAAGATTACTGCCTTAATGTGATAGCTTGCGCTAGAAACTGACGGACAGTTGCGAGCTGATCTCTTATCGAGAGCGGGTGCAACTACTTGGGTGATTAACGGCACCACCGGATTAAGGCAGGGTTTGTCCCTGCCTTTTATATTTTATTTATTACGAGGAGTTCTTTATTGTGAAAATTGCCCCCTTTATCTTATTACTAGCTTTTGCGGCCATTGTAATCTTCATTGGCTACTTTATGTGGTCTCACCGCAACCGTGACTTTTGGCTTTTAGCTCCCACCTCTACTCCGAGCTTAGCTAAAATTTTACAATATTATGGAATCTTTTTAATCTTGATGGGGTTAGCAACCTTAATTGCTACGCTCCTTCAAGCTGTTTTACCTGCGGTCTTACTCATGATTATTGATTCTTTTGCGATTGCTGCCTTATCACTTTTAATGCTGGTCTATTCAAAATTTTAAATTTTTGTCAAATGTAACGGTTTTCACTTTCATTTATGTCTAATTTAGCGTACAATAAAGGTGAAATAAAGAAAGGGTGATACCTATGTTACAAAGATACAAAAAAATTCTCGTGCCTGTTGACGGTTCTTTCGAATCAGAATTGACTTTCAAAAAAGCCATCGATGTAGCTAAGCGTAACGGTGATGACACACAAATTCGCCTAGTACACGTGGTTGACACTCGAGCTTTCCAAAATATCTCTAGCTTCGATACAGCTATGGTTGAAGAAGTAACCGAAACCGCTAAGAAGACTATGGAAGGTTATGTTAAGGAAGCCAACGAAGCCGGTGTTAAAAATATTGACTTTTCTGTTGAATATGGCGCTCCCAAAGCTGTGATTGCTAAAGATCTTCCTGAAGAAGAAGGTATCGACCTCATCATGATTGGGGCCACTGGTTTAAATGCGGTTGAACGCCTCTTGATTGGTTCTGTAACTGAATATGTAACACGGACGGCGGCATGTGATGTCTTAGTAGTCCGGACGGATGAAGACAATAAACCAGTCACAAAGAAAAAGCATAAATAATTTCAAAAAGTCTACCAATGCGTAGGCTTTTTACCCATTATGGAGGGATTAACATGCGTCAAAAATTAGAGCAAGCTATGTACCAAGATGCCTATAATTTTGCCCGCTATCTTAAAGAAAGCAAACAAGACCTTGCCTTCATTGAGGTTATCCGTAAACGCGGTATCGAAGCTCTAGGAAATTCGCTTGGCCTAGGCCTCTGTGTTTTCGGGCTCAGTATGGAACTTTCCCTACGCCTCACCCGTCTAATTATTAAGTACAACCTCAAAGTTATCAATGTAATTTTATCTATTCTTGATGGTTCTGCTAAAGGCTTTAAGGTCTCTATAACTAAAAAAATTTAGGCCAACTAAAAAACCAGCTGGGATTTTTCTCAGCTGGTTTTCTCGTTTTCATTAAATTATTTTGTCCCGAATAAACGGTCACCGGCATCCCCGAGACCAGGAACAATGTAGGAATTTTCATCTAAGTGGTCATCTAAAGCTGCCGCGTAGATATCAATATCAGGGTGGGCTTCTTGTAAGACCTTGACCCCTTCTGGAGCAGCTACTAAACAAACAAACTTAATAGAACGTGCGCCTCGCTTCTTTAAAGCATCAACGGCCATAACAGCAGAACCGCCGGTCGCTAACATTGGGTCGACAATAAACATTTCCCGTTCTTCCAAACCGTCAGGCATCTTCACGAAATATTCATGTGGTTGCATGGTAGTTTCATCACGATACATCCCAATGTGCCCGACTTTAGCGGCAGGAATTAATTCTAAAATTCCATCAACCATCCCTAAACCTGCTCGCAAGATAGGTACCACGACTACTTTTTTACCTGCTAAGCGCTTAGTTACAGCCTTTCCCATTGGTGTTTCAATTTCGACATCTTCAAGAGGCATCTCACGTGAAACTTCATAAGCCATTAACTCGGCAATTTCATTAACACATTGTCGAAATTCGCGCGTCCCACAATTTTTGTCCCGAATAATGGTTAACTTGTGTTGGATTAAAGGGTGATCTAAAACTGTAAATTTACCCATGGTAAAAACTCCTCCTCAAAATGTTCATTGATTATATTTTACTTGAAAACGTTCTATTTTCCTAGTCCAAATTTAAAGTTTTTGAGAAATATTGTTCTCCGGCGGACTTATTAAGTCGGTTCATGTAAGCCGCCCCTAAACCGTCTTGGGAATAAGTTTGTGCTAAGATGTACTTAATTTCTTGATCTTGGTCAAAATGACGAAGGCCCGCAAATAAAGCGTGACTGGCTGCTGCTACATCTGAACCCAAATCATAAACCTGTAGTCCAGGTGTTGTAATGATATTTTGGTCAGCTAAAATAGCGACTGCTTTTGATTTAGTTTGAGCCCAAGCTAAGGCTTCCGGCCAATCGCCCGTCTTCACCATCAAGACCTGCGCGCTTGGTGCATAGTGTTTATATTTCATTCCAGGGGCCTTGGGTGTTTCCTTTTGCCCTACCTTATGCTTATCTGAAATAATTTCTTGACCCAAAAAGGCTTCCAGTTCCTCGACACTCACGCCTCCTGGCCGTAGAACCGTCGGTGTTTCAACACTTAAATCGAGGATTGTGGATTCGACCCCCAACTGGGTGGGACCATCATCGACAATTCCAGCAATCCGTCCTTCTAAATCATGGAAGACGTGTTGGGCGGTTGTCGGACTCGGTTTACCGGAGGAATTTGCTGACGGGCCTACCAAAGGATTCCCCACCGCCGCAATCAAGTCGCGGGTAACTTGGTTGGCAGGCATACGAAAGGCTGCGGTTTTAAGTCCCCCAGTTACTGCTTCAGGCAAAGAACCTTCCTTAATTTTAAAAATTAAGGTCAACGGTCCGGGCCAAAATTGGCGGATAATCTTTTGAGCTAAACCAGACAAAGGACCCGTGAAACGTTCAACCATAGCTTGGTTAGCCACCGTAACAATCAAAGGATTATCCGAAGGTCGCCCCTTCGCCAGATAAACGCGCTTAACGGCTTGTTGATTGGTGGCATCTGCTCCTAAACCATAAACAGTTTCAGTGGGAAAAGCCACTAATTCACCTAGTTGTAATTCTTTCGCTGCGGCTTGAATTTGATCAGGCTGATAAATTTTGGTAATTAACACCGTGATTTCCTCTTTCTTTCTAATTGTTAAAGGCCACTTCAATCATGCGGTCTTTTCCCGCCAAGTCCTGATAAATTTCGACTTTAGCCTGGGGAAAATGTGCTTCAAACAGTGCTTTGACTGCAGGGCCTTGTTGATAGCCAATTTCTAAATATAAATGAGCTTGTGGCTCTAGTAAATCCAAAGTTAATTCTTGCGCCAACCGTTTATAAATAGCCAAGCCTCCATCCTCCGCAAATAAAGCTAAATGCGGCTCATAATCTATCACAGACTGATCCATGACTGATTCTTCTTCTTCAGCAATATAAGGCGGATTAGAGACTAGAAGATGATATTTTTGACCAACTAAAGGTGCGAGCAAATCTCCTGGTTTCGCAATAACATCTAAGTTTAAATTCCGGGCATTTTCTTGGGCCACCGCCAGTGTTTGCGGACTAAGATCAGTCAAAGTTACCTGCCAGTCTGGGCGATTGGCTTTCAAGGCTAGTCCGATAGCCCCCGTTCCCGTCCCAATGTCAGCTACTTTAAGCTGTGACTCAGAATGTTGACTCAAAATTAATTCTACTAAATCTTGGGTTTCGACCCGCGGAATCAAAGTATCTGCCGTTACCTTGAGCGTTAAACCAAAAAAGTCGGCTTGGCCCAAAATATATTGGACTGGATAACCTTGAGCATACTTGGTTACCGCCGCTTTAAAAGCTTGGTACTGTTTTGGGGTAAGCTCCGTGCGTAAATTCATCAAATATTGAGTTGGATTGTAACCTAACATGGTCCGCAAGAGCAACTTCACCCCGTCTTGATCTGCAGCGGGTTGATCTTGAATAAAAGAAAAAGCCCATTGCTGGGCTTCAAAAACCGTTGCCTTAGGCATTTTGCATTTCCTCTAAAGCCTTTGTTTGGTCATATAAAACTAATGCATCAATCACATCATCAAGTTCACCATTCATCACTCGGTCCAACTTGTTTAAGGATAGACCAATGCGGTGGTCAGTCACCCGGTTTTGTGGGTAGTTGTAAGTCCGAATTCGTTCAGAACGGTCTCCAGTACCTACCGCTGACTTCCGATTTTCATCGTAAGCATTTTGTTCTTGGGAAGCATAGTGATCATAAACCCGCGCTTTCAAAATTTTCATGGCCTTTTCACGGTTTTGTTGTTGAGAACGTTGATCTTGCATAGCTACCACAATCCCCGTTGGTAAGTGGGTCATCCGCACAGCTGATGAAGTCTTGTTAATGTGCTGGCCACCGGCACCAGAAGCCCGGTAAACATCAACCCGAATGTCTTTTGGATCAATTTCAATTTCCACATCTTCAGCTTCCGGCATAACTACTACAGTAGCCGTTGAAGTGTGAACCCGCCCAGCTGATTCGGTAGCGGGCACCCGCTGTACCCGGTGCGCACCACTTTCATACTTAAGTTTGGAGTAAACATTTTTCCCGTTAATCATGAGGGCAATTTCCTTAAAGCCACCAACGTCCGTCGTCGTTTGGTCGATAACTTCGATTGACCAGCCTTGACGTTCAGCATACTTGGAGTACATGTTGAAGAGGTCCCCAGCAAATAAACTGGCTTCATCTCCACCGGCAGCCCCCCGGATTTCCATAATAATGTTTTTATCATCATTAGGATCCTTAGGTAAGAGTAAAATTTTAATTTCATCTTCCAAAGCGACCTTTTCATCCTTGGCTTCGGCTAATTCCATCTTAACCATTTCAGCCATCTCATCGTCATCAAGTCCCATTGATAACATTTCTTCATCATCTTCAATTGTTTGGTTTACTTGCTTGAAACGTTCGTATTTTTCTACCGTTTCACGTAAGTCTGCCATTTCTTTTGATAAGTCTGTAAAACGCTTGGTATCACTAATCACATCTGGGTCAGACAATAATTCACCCAATTCTTCATAGCGGTCTGCGAGCATTTGTAACCGATCGAATAATTTATCCATTCTTGTCTCCTATTATTTTTTTTCTATCATTGCTAAATCTGGATTGACATAATGCTTCCGGCAAACAGGATAGTAGGCTTCATTGCCTCCGATCATAATTTGTTCCCCGGTATAAACCGGTTTACCATCGTGCATCCGTAAATTCATAGTTGCCTTTTTGTGACAAAACCAGCAAATAGTCTTCATTTCTTCAATCTTATCCGCATACAACAATAAGTATTTCGAGCCCTCAAATAACTCATTCATGAAGTCATTTTTAAGCCCAAAAGTCATGACCGGAATCCCTAATTCATCCACAATTCGAGTCAATTCTAAGACATGATGCTTTTGTAAAAATTGTGCTTCATCAATCAAAAGACAAGCCGCCTGTGAATTGATTTCTTGGACCATTGTATAGAGGTTACTTTCTGCAAAAATAGGATGGGCTTTCCGACGCATCCCAATCCGACTGGAAACATAACCAACTTCATCGCGATTATCCAAGCCACTAGTCATAATAATAACTTCTTTATCTTGTTCCTCGTAATTGTGGGCCACCTTTAAAATTTCGATGGTCTTACCACTATTCATCGCACCGTAACGAAAAAAAAGCTGTGCCACATTCTCCACTCCTAAAATAGTCTTTCCTATTTAGTATATCCTATTTCTACTCAAATTTCATTAAGCAAAACTTTAAATTTCCCGAAAAGCATTTAATCTAAGCATCAGATGCTTACTTTTAAAGTCAAGTATGCTAAAATTTGAGTAGCAAGATTTTAGAAAAACAGGTGACAGCATGACTTTAAAAAGCTCTCTCGCCATTGCCACTGCTAAAAGTGCGCACTGGTTTTTACACACATTTAGAAATGGTGGTACCTCACTACCAGGAAAAATTGCGCTATCTTTGGATCCAGGTATTTTACAAGTTTTGGCTAAGGATTACGAAGTGGTCGTCATTACCGGGACCAACGGGAAGACCTTAACCACAGCTTTAACTGTAAAAGCCCTAAAAGCCAAATACAACCACATCTTAACCAACCCCAGTGGCTCTAATATGAAACAAGGAATTGTTGGAGCTTTTATCACTGACCAAAAAATTGGTAAAAGTAAAAAACGCCTGGCTGTTCTAGAAACTGACGAGGCTAATGTCCCTATTATCTGTGAACATTTGGAACCCAAGGCCTTTGTTTTAACCAATCTTTTTCGCGACCAAATGGACCGTTACGGAGAAATTTACACCACTTACGAAAAAATTCTTAAAGGAATTCGTAAATACCCCAAAGCGACGATTATCGCCAACGGCGACGCCCCAATTTTTAACAGTGTTGACCTCCCCAATCCTAAGCTTTACTACGGCTTTGATTACCAAGCTGACCAAGCTCAAGATGCGCCAGCTAATACTGATGGGTTGCTGTGCCCTAAATGTCAACATATCTTACGCTATCAAAGCCTAACTTACAGTAACCTAGGCAAATACTTCTGTCCCCACTGTAACTTCAAACGTCCGACTTTAGATATCAAAGTCGATGCTCTTTTAAAGCAAACGCCTCAATCATCAACCTTTAAGATTGACGGTCACCAAGTTAATCTTCATATCGGAGGAACTTACAACATCTACAATGCTTTAGCGGCGTATGCCGTCGGACGTTTCTTTGACATTGATGGTTCGGCTTTGGCCCAGGCCTTGAGTGATAACGATCAAAAAGTCTTTGGGCGCCAAGAAGTTATCGCTTTAGACGACAAGGAAGTAACCTTGGTCTTGGTAAAAAACCCAGTTGGTTTAGACCAAGTACTTGAGATGATTAAAACTGATGATCAAGAATTTAGCTTAGCCACGCTTTTAAATGCCAACTATGCTGACGGGGTGGATACGAGTTGGATTTGGGATGCCCGCTTCGAAGAATTACCTTTTGCCAAGATTCCTGCCTTCATGACCGGGGGCGAACGCTACCGGGATATTACTTTCAGAATGAAAGTAGCTGGGGTACCGACAGAAAAGTTAATCATTAAAGAAGACCTTAAAGAAGCCGTAGCCCAACTTAAAAACATGCCTACCAAGCACATTTATGTTCTCGCTACTTATACCGCTGTCTTACAATTACGAAAGCTTTTGGCAGAACAAGGCTACATTCAAGGAGGAATGGACTAATGACTTATGCACTACACATCGCTCACCTCTACGGTAATTTAATGAATACCTATGGTGACTTGGGCAATATTTTAGTTTTACGCTACTATGCCCAACAAATCGGAGTCGACATTACTTCCGAAATCATTTCTATCGGTCAAGACTTTGACGACCAAAAATTTGACTTTGTCCTCTTTGGTGGGGGGCAAGACTTCGAACAAGAAATCGTCTCTGTCGATATCCAAGAAAAAAAGACGGCCTTAACTGCCTTTATTGAAAATGACGGTCCTGTCCTCGCAATTTGTGGAGGCTTCCAATTATTAGGTCAATACTACATCGGTGCCAACGGGAAACGTATTGAAGGGATTGGGGCTCTACCCCACTATACTGAAAGCCAAGTTAATAGCCGTTTTATCGGCGACATTGAAATTCAAAATGAAGAAACCGGCGAAATCTATAAAGGTTTCGAAAACCATAATGGGGTTACCTGGCTCGGGAAAAATGAACGACCTTTAGGTAAGGTCCTTTCTGGCCACGGTAATAATAACCAAGACGGTTCCGAAGGTGCAATTTACAAAAATACTTTCTGTTCTTACTTCCATGGACCTGTCTTAGCCCGCAACCACAATTTGGCCAAACGGATTCTAATTACCGCCCTCAAACGTAAATATCCCGACCAAGTGGCTAACATTGACCAAATTGCTCACTGGGACGACGATGCCATTGCTGGTTTTTAATTTCGACTAAAATAACCCTTAAGTCTTAACAACTTAAGGGTTATTTACTGTTTACAAAAAATTCTTGGATTAAAGCATCCCGAGCTAATAAGAAACGTTCATTCCTACTTTGAGGATGAATCCGATTAGTCAGGACAATCAAGGCTTCTTGACTAACTTGATCTAAAAATAAAAATGTTCCCGTAAAGCCTGTATGATAAAGCGCAGGTCGACCATCTGCACGAAAACGTAAATCCCAGCCAAGGGAACGCCCCAATTTACCATTGGGAGTCCAATCCTGATAAAAACTAGCAATGGTAGTTGGGCTAATTGGGACTGGGCCCGGGCCATAGTTTTTCCCAGTCAGAAACCATTGGCTAAACTTGACCAAATCTGTTAGAGTGGCAAATAAACCAGCTGAGCCACAATGCCGGCCTAAGGTAAAGGCCTTAGGGTCATGGACCTGGCCACGAATTAAGCCCCGTTTGGGCGAAAGTTCGGTAGGAACCGTTAAAGCTGGGGGAGGTGTAAAAGTCGCCGTATTCATCCCTAAAGGTGTCAAGACTTTTTCTTGAATTACCGTTTGTACAGGTTGATTATAGACAGCCTCGATAATTTGACCAAGTAAAATCAAGCCAATATCAGCATAAACCACCTTTTCTTCAAACCAAGAACCAACTTCTAAGGTATATAAAGCGTTCAATAAATCTGGCGCAGATAATTCATCACGATTTTGAATATAACCGGTTAGCGCCGAAGTATGTGTCAATAAGTGGCGCAAGGTAACCCTTTTATCCTTAAACTTGGGTAAGTATTGAGCTACTGGGTCATCAATTTGAACTTGCTTAGTTTCCACCAAATGCATGATTACCGTGGTGGTACCTACCACCTTAGTCAGTGAAGCTAAATCATAAAGCATTTCTGGCTGTAAAATTTCCTTGGCCGGAAAAATTTGGCTGTAGCCAAAAACTTCACTTTGCATTTGACCAGCCTTCAAATAAGCATAAGATACGCCAGGAACAACTTCCTCTCTGACCCAGCCATGCAACGTTTGGGATAGTTTTTCATTTAACATTTGGATCCTCCGGCTTTCGCTTGTTGATAAAGATAATCTCAAAATGCCCATCTTCATGATAATCAATCCGACTAGCACGGGCATTATCCAATAGAAACATAGGGACATCTCCCTGAAGGCTTTCCACAAAGCTTGATAAAATCAAACCATGAGTCACGATTAGAACATTGCCTCCACCTCGCTTTTGGTAATAGTTACCTATATTAGTTAAAGCTCGGCGCATTCTTTGGTTGAGGTGGTCAGAATCTTCAATTAATTCTGTTTCATCCATATTTTGGAAAAGCTCCGTTAGCTCTGCTACATGCTCTTGATTCAAAAAAGCTTGAATAATTTTGCGAAAGCCTAACTTTTTCAAAAGTTTAGGTGCAACTTTCCAACTTTGAGCTTCTTCAAAGCGACCAAAGCTGATTTCCCTTAAATCCGGATCCGTATAAATTGTTGGCTGCCAAGTGGTATTTTCTTCAATAATAAAACGTGCGGTTTCTTGGGTACGCTTTAAATCGCTAGTATACACGGCTTCAAATTTAAGATCTTTTAGTTCATTGCCCAAACGTTTGGCCATCCGCACCCCTTTTTTTGTGAGAGGTGAGTTCGTAACCCCTTGTAGGCGGCGAGAACGGTTAAGTTTTGTTTGACCATGTCGTACAAGATAGAAATGGACTACCATCTTAATCACCAACTTTACTTGAAATTCTATTCCTATTGTACCAAAAATTTTTACTAAAAAAACCGGAAAGATTAATTCTTCCCGCTTTTTCTCAATCATCTAAATCCCGTTCAATATTTAAACCATAGAGATAACTGGCTGGTTCATTTTCATCTGCAGGATGGACGGTTAAAGTAGCAATGGCGCCCTTACTGGAAACATAACCTGCAAAATAGACAATTTCTTCGACAATATAGGCTAAACCATCATTATTGTAGATATATTGTCCAACTTGCGGCATACTTTCGAAGGAGGTTTTATTCATTTTATAATAGTCATCATTTTCTAAATCATGCATAACTAGAATCACTTTAACCATTAATTATCACCCGATTCCTTTAAACGTTGATTACTTTTTCTAAGAAGGACTTAGTTCTTTCATGTTGTGGATGGTCGAAAACTTCTTCTGGCGTACCTTCTTCCACTACGTAACCATCAGCCATGAAAACCACACGGTCAGCTACTTCTTTGGCAAAACCCATTTCGTGGGTTACAACTACCATTGTCATCCCATCTTTAGCTAGTTCCTTCATAACTTCCAATACATCACCAACCATTTCTGGGTCTAAAGCACTGGTTGGCTCATCAAAAAGCATAATATCAGGCTTCATGGCCAAAGCTCGTGCGATGGCAATTCTTTGCTTTTGTCCTCCAGACAAGGAGGCTGGTTTGGCATCAAATTTATCTGCTAATCCCACCGTTTCCAATAAGCTTTCAGCAACAAACCTCGCTTCCTCACGGTTTAACTTATTTAATTCCACTGGTGCTAACATAATATTTTCCCCAACGGACATATTATTAAATAAGTTAAAGTGTTGGAAAACCATTCCAATATTTTCTCGAGCCTTATCCAAATTAGTATGCGGATCACTAATATCTTGACCATCAATAATGATCGATCCGGCAGTTGGTTCTTCTAACTTATTCAAGCATCGCAATAAAGTACTTTTCCCAGAGCCAGACGGCCCGATTAGTACAACCACTTCATTATTACCAACTTTAAAGTTAATATCTTTTAAAACGACATTAGAACCGTAACTCTTCTTCAATCCGGTTACATTTACTTTATATTGTGTCATTAGCGATTAAGCCTCCGTTCAACTATCTTAGAAAGTAGGGTTAAAAGTGTAATTATTATCAGATAAATTACTGCGATAATACCCCAAACAGTGAAGCCTTGTAAATTACGAGCAATGATAATTTTTCCTGTTTGTGTTAATTCCAGAAGTCCAATTACTGACAAAATAGAAGTATCCTTCAAGGTAATGATAAACTGGTTTACAAACGATGGAATCATCAGTTTTATTCCTTGTGGCAAGATAACCTTCCGCATAGCCTTCCCAAAGGGTAAACCTAAAGAACGTGCGGCCTCCATTTGTCCTTTATCGACAGATTCAATTCCGCCTTTCACAAAGGCGGCAATATAAGCTCCTTCGTTCAAGGCTAAGGTAATCACCCCGGCCACAAAGGCTGGAATTTTGTTACCTGTTAGATTCGGTACCCCATTATAAATAAACAAGGCCAGGACAATCAGTGGTAGACCACGGAAAATATAAATAATTGTCGCAGATAAGCCCCGAGCAAAACCGTTAGGTAAAACTCCTAAGAACCCTACTAAAACACCAAAGATGGTGGCAAAAATTACCCCCACAATGGTTAAGTAAATAGTTTGCCCTAAACCTTTAATTAAGACGGACTTATTTTGCTTTAAAATTCCACTTAAGGTTGTTTCGTCGACTGTGGCATTGGCTTTTTGCTTGGAAATAGCCTCACTACCAGTGTATTGCTTAATAATTTTGTCGTAAGTTCCATTAGCTTTAAGTTTCTTCAAACCTTCATTGAACTTACTTAATAACTCTTGGTTAGCCCCCTTTTTAACGGCAAAACCGTAGTTACCAGTTGCAGTTGGCTTAGTAACAATTTTTAAAGCTAAACCGGTTTTAATTCCATAACTTAACACAGCGGAATCTTCGAAACAAGCGACTGCATTGCCACTTTTGACATCATTGTACATATTATCGGAGTCATCAAAAGTAACCACTTTAAAACCGTACTTGTCCTTAATAGAGTTAGCATAGTCGGCTCCAGACGTCCCCGTTTTTACAGCAACTTTCTTACCCTTAAGGTTATCTAAACCTTTCACTGAACTGTTCGGCTTAACCGCCATTACAATTCCTGAAGAATAGTATGGCGTTGAGAAATCAAACGTCTTTTTCCGATCATTAGTAATCGTCATTCCGGCAATCATTCCATCAACTTGACCTGATTGTACAGATTGGATAGCAGCATTAAAACCGACAGGTTGAATCTTAACTTTAAAACCCTCTACCTTAGCAATTTCCTTCATCAAGGAAATGTCAATTCCCACATACTCATTATTTTCATCAGCATATACAAATGGTGGAAAAGTAACATCTGTTGCAATTGTATACGTTTTTTCGCTAGTCGCTTCGACTCCTATTTGGGAGACCTGTAATCCTGCAAAAAATACTGTCGTTACCATTGCTAGTAAAGCTAGCATTTTTTTCAAATTGAGTTTTCTTTTCACGTTAGAAAACCTCCCATCTTTTATAATGATATTATTATAGCATATCATGTTAGAAAATGCGACATCTGCTCAAATATCACCTGTATGTCTTTATCATTATAAAAAACAAAAAGCACCTAGCTCACATTAACTAGGTGCTTAAAACAGATTGGGCATACAGGGTTCGAACCTGTAAATTATGGATTCAGAGTCCACTGCCTTACCAATTTGGCGAATGCCCAAAAACTATAAATAATTGAACTAAATCAACTATTTTAGTTTAATCCTGTTTTACAAAAACGTCAAGGACTTTCAGCAATTATTTTTTATGGTGATGATGCCGGTTACGTGACTTAGGCTTTTCCATGCCTTCCACATAACGGTAAGCATGACGTTTAAGATAACGTAATAATTCAGCTTCATTCTTAAACTCACGTGGATGAACCTGCCCATGAAGACGTAATGTAATATTAGTAATTTTCATACGTCCAGTCCAAGTGTAAGTATGTTCAACGATGAAGCGGTTAATGTATTCACCAGCTTCATTCTTACCAAACTTAAGAACGTAATTTTTTTCTGGAACCATCAAAGGATTCACATGCTCTTTTTCATAAGGCACCTTATTTGCCCGTAAAAAAGTCTTGGTTTTTCTTAACATATTTTCTCACTTCCTTGCCCCAAAAATACTCTATACAATTACACTATTATACCAACTTAATTGCATTTAGCAAGCCTCTTTATTAAAAAATTAAAAAAGCCGGAGAATACCTTCTTCCAGCCACCTACATCACCCGTACGGGGATCGAACCCGTAACTCCGCCTTGAGAGGGCGACGTCTTAACCAATTTGACCAACGGGCATTAATTAAGTACAAGACTATTATACCGCTAATCAAATTTTTGTCAAATTTTTTACTTTAGACAGATTGTAAAATATAAGTTGAACATTTAAGTGGACAAGAAAACCCATAAAGG
>NZ_AZFH01000056.1:0-8675 GCF_001435735.1 Ligilactobacillus equi DSM 15833 = JCM 10991 | reverse complement strand
TATTATAACTGATTCAGGACCTCATTTTAACTTGTACATTTTTTATTCTAACAGCATTCCATGGCAAGAGGACTTCAAGTTCTTCCTCTTCAAGGAAATCTTTAGAAGCAACTTCTGACCTTTTCCAGGTAGGATTCTGGGTTCAGCCCATTAAGCTTGGCTGTTTTAATCAAAGTCATTGCTACGGCATTGGCTTAAGAACCGTCAAATGAGTATGAGAAAAACCAATTTGTTCGTCCCATAACGTTCTCTTTAACAGCCCGTTCAACACTGTTATTACTTAACTCGAAGTAACCTGCATTGAAGACGTTCATGAGATAAGCCTTTTGGTTAATCATATAGCTAACAGAGTCACTCAAAGCCGTTTTAGAGGATATTTTCTCACCCGCCAATATGATACGGTTGTATACCTCTTCTAATTTAGGCTTCATTTTATTTCGCAAAAAGTGATACCGATCATTTTCAGATAACTTAGTCGTTTTTCGATTAAGATTGAAAATTTCATCAAGCAAATCAACTATTCCTTGCGAAGAACAGCTATTTTCGGTTGCTTTGAAGAACTTTCGTCTATCGTGAGTTAAAGATATCCAAGGCGCTGTCTTCGCTTAACTAGCACCATACACATTACAGTATTTCACCATGTATTTACTCAATCTCAGATGAAAGCATCACATGCTGTATCAGCTCACCAATGATATAAAGCATAAAACAAATAGCATAAATAACTAATCCCAAATACACAATTACAATAGAAAAGATTTCTAAGAATCTCGGAAACAAACTAAAAAATAATGATCCAATTGCCAAAATAGTCCACAGGCTCGCTCCCCATATATAAGGAAAAATAAACCCCTCAAAAGTCCCATTCCCAACATTTATGATTTGTTTCAATATACTTTTATTATAAACCACGATAATAATGGCCATTGCTGCTAAAATAAGTGACGTTTCGGCAATAGCAACATTAAATATCTGTACGTTAATTTCTCGCATAACACTCACAAATTTTACTTCTTTCACATGGAGAAGTATTCCAATCATGAAACTCATAATAATTGCCCCCCATAGAGGCCAACGAAACAAGTGTCGGTTTACTGCTTTCAATATTATGCGTGAAAGCTTTGCACGCTCGTATATACTATTCTTCATCTTCCCTTTCACCATCTTCCATGGAACTCATTATCTCACCCTTAACACGATTTATTACCTCAATGTTCTCCTTATCTACTTCATCAATTGTTTTCTTAATTGGATTTTCCTTTGTTTCAATCACTGTTTTTTTATTATCTTGATCTACCAACGTAGCTTTTATATTTCCAAACCCTTTCCTAGTAATCTGTAACAAGTTTTTGATAAAATCTGTTGTTTTACCATCTTCCGATTTTACTTTCAAACCTTCTTCCTTATTTTCAAGAGTAAGTTTTCCCGTTTTAGCATTATTTTCGGTAATAATATCTTGGATTTCATTGAGTGTTCGTGGATCATTGGGAGTTACATAATCTAATTCGAGTTTCCGTACCGAATAATTCTCACTCAGTAAATTTTTCTCAAATTCTTTCGTTTTAGACAACAATCTAATATCAACATCACCAATCTCAGCATCTCTTGAAATAATGCCTTTAAAATGATTAAAAACTGACGTTTTATTTGAAGTATTATAAGGGTGACATAATATAATTTCTTCTTTTACAAAATAATAAAATGGACTTAATTGTACATATTCAAACGCTACTTCTTTGGTTACTGAACCATCTATCTGCGTAACTTTTTGGAGTAATGGTTTAGCAACATCACCCATAATAATGTTATTGTCAAGTGACTTTACATTTACTAATGTCCACTCATCTTTTCGATTAACAGGTTCCTTAGCAAACGACAAAATCCTTTTAGGAATAAGCTCTTCTTTAATATTTTTAAAATTACTATTAAAAATATTTTCACTAATATTCAATTTCATTGCAAAAAATTTCATCTAAGAATCTCCTCAATTACATATCCTTTACATCATAAAATTCCTCATAGTTATTATTAATTATATCGTTAAACAACTAATAATAAAAGACATTAAGCATAAATAGATAGTTAAAACTTTTTATGGGTAATTCACTTTTATCGTTGATATAACGGCATTTGTAAATTCTTATATTTTTATTTTTTTCCAACGTTAACTATTACCCTGTTCAAACTAGAATTTGACGTCAAAACCCTAGTTTGAAAGTTTTCGTAGTACTTATCATTCTTCGTGTGTTTCTTTAGATTTCGCTTACAGATTTCGAAAATATCTATTTTGTTGTAACACATCATCCGAACCGTAGCTAATGCATTGACTCCTTCGACGCTCCATGCCATAGGGCGTGAACTGAATCTTGCTGATAAACAGTACTTATGTGCCCTTCAGTAGAGTCCCCAGCGATACTCCTTGCCCATATAGTTTTATTTTTTCAAGGTATCCTACGAGATAATGATGTTTTTTGATTGTAATCATTGTACCGCTAAGAGTTTTTTGTATTTAGTTAAAAAAATTTACCTACAAAAACTTTTGTCCGCCACTCGTAACGATAACGTAACCCTCCGATTGTACCAGCTTGGGAATTTACAAGCCCTTAGACTATTTGTATACTTCTTTAGACAGAATGGGGAACTCCACCATCCCAATATCCATTAGCTCAAGAAATTTCACTATACCAACTTACCTATTTAAAGTCATTCCATTCAACTATCTTAACCAGAACATCAGTAAACAAGTACATCATCCTAGCAGCAATCTGCGGATTTAAATCACGATTCTTTAATCTTGCCAGGTGAGCAAGCCGATTACGGTAGTCATGCCCTAAACTCCCCTCTTTTCCAACACTTCCTAAATAGTACTTTAAGTTTTGTAAATGTTCCTGACTAAAAGCCTGAAGTCTAACCTCATTTTGGTGGTCTAGCAAACTTCCCAGCATTTTCTCCTTGATTGGAACATATATTTTGTCCATATTTTCTCTTAAAAACTGTTTTCTCAATAATTTTTCAATCAGCGCACACGCTAGCATCTCAACGTTATAGCTAAGAGTAGAAATAAGCGTCGAATCTTTGATAGTTAAATTATTAGCTAAAATTTTAAAATTGTCTAATAGCATCTGTCCTTGAAATAGTACGCCTTCCTCAAGATCATCATCTAATTGATCAATTTTGATTAAAAACTCATTTACACACTCCGTATACTCGGCTAGCCGCTCGTCTTTCATCATTATTTCATAAAACACTGCTTGTCCTACCAATAAAGTAGTCTCCAAGTGAACCACATGTGCGTTAGTGTAATAATCATCTGATAATGTCAACAAATCTGAAAGTCCCTTATTACCGCCAGCACGATCCAAGGATGTACTTACAATATACTTTAATTTATCATAGCTAGTGCTACTTTTGTCCCATGTCGTTAAAACTTCTGACCATGGTATGTTACAGCTAATTTCCTGTCCATGCTCTAAAAGATAAGCAGTTGCCTTTTCTTCTTGATTTTCAGCTAAGACCTCAAAGTGATAAGCCCGTTTATCTTTTATTTTCCTTAAGTATCGCAGCAATTCTTTGACGTACTCTACCGTAAAATAAATATCCTCTAGTCTTTCTGAACTTAAAGCTTGCTCCAATTCTTGACGATATTCATCAATAAATTCGTCAACAATGCCCTTTAACTTACTTTTACTTCGCGCACTAAGTAGCATAGGCAAAAGGCTACTTTTACTGTGAAAATCGCTATTTTCATAGCATTTAAGTAGCTGCACAAAAAGTTGCGGGTTCTTTCCGAATAGTTTCTTGAAATCATCAAAGTTCCAAATAAAATACCATGGTCTTACCTCAATTAAATATTCATATAATTTAGGATTCCCGCCACCATTATCTTTGATAAAGTCTAAGGTTACATCACTAAGGTTGCATAGATTCTTTACTTCTAAAGAAAAGACCTCCTCTACATGCTGATTTAAAAAGATATACACCTGCCTCTTAAGCTTCTTCAACTTCTCATCATCAATTAAATTAATAATCTCTGTAAATCTTTTCTTAATATTTTCATCATCTGTAATAGCATCTTTATCCCTATCTAACTTTTGTAGTAATTGCACGATGAAATATGCCACATACTCATCCATACTTCGAATTTGTTCTAAACTTTTAACAATTTCCTCATAAAAATTAAACTTCTTCGCCACAGAACCAAATATAACCCCAGTATACATATCATTAGTTCCAAAATACTTTAGTGTAAAACTGTTATCTAGATGTTCTATTTCCTTTATTAAATCCATTACACACACCTTCTCAAAATCTCCATGTGGCTTTACTTCATTCCAGTCACTACCATATCTTCCATACTAACCAAATAACCCTGTTGCAATTTTATACAAACAGGGTCATTTTCAAATTAAGTTGTTACTAATAAGCGTAACACATACCATTAACTAAACTTTTCGCTAATGTACTGTGCCATACTTTCCATATCGGTGAACATGGTACCTTTGTTAATATTTAAGTCCTTGTCTAATTCAGCATGGATGGCTTGCTTAACACCAGCAGGAACCTTAAAGCGAATTAGTTCTCCCGAAGTTTGATCTTTTACTTGCAACTTCGCTAATTTACAGTGAATCTTATCTATATTAGCAGTCAAGACATTCTTTTGTGGTTTACTACGGTAAACATCTGGGATAATAATGAAGCTCCCTTGTTGGTTCTTTAATCTTTCACTCGTGATTGAAGATTCAAAGATTTCGGGTTCTAACATCCGCCCAAAATCAATGACATGTTGAAAATCACCAACATCTTGCTTAATCATGTGGTATAACCGTAAGACTTGATAATTTTGGTTGATTTTCATGTACTTCTTGGTTAAACGGCACTCTACCGTTTTTTCCTCACAGCACTTCTTACCACAACAGCAGCAACAACAACAATTTACATTGGTTGTAATCGTAATACTTTCAACCAACTTCCGATACCAAAGTACATACTCTGCTTCTGTAATTCCTGACTTAATAACCTCATCAATAAAATCTTGAATTAAAGCATTAATTTCATTTTTGGCATCCTCGTCCATAAAGGCTAAGGTTGATAAAATTTCCACCGTATCACTATAAGTACCATATTTGACTTCTTTATTAGGCTTGAAAACATAGACGTAACCATCTTCTTCATCATTACTTAAAGTCGCAAAGAACAAAGCCACTAACTTATTGCGAGTAATGTCCAAGAGTCGTGTTGGCAAAGTCATATGCTGCATAAGTGACAACCGGGCAGTATTATTCTTCAAAGCATCAAACTTTTCAGGATATTGTTTTACATACTCGTTAATTACTTGATATTCAGGTAACCCTCTACGAATTAAACTTGGAATTAACTTACTGCGACCATATTCTTGACTTTCCCCACGATAGTAAATTAACTCTTCATTTTCCAACACTTGTTTCGACTTCTCAATAAAGTCTGCCACACTATGTACCTCGATTGATTTATAATTATTCATTATACTCACACCTTTCATCAATCCTACTTTCAGTATACCCCTGGTATATTCAAATGTACAGTAAGCGTTATCAAAAAATTGTACATGAATGTAACAGGGCGTATTGTACACGAATAGCCCGAGGGTATACAATATTTCGTGTACTTCTTTATATAGACTTTCGTCTACGATTGAACTCTACTATATCAATATTCCATAACAAGAATGCTTTAAGATTTTCATCTTTGAAAGTAACTTATTTCAGGACCTTTTCCAGATAGCTTTATGAAGTAATCTAAATTAGCGTTAACGTTTTCTTCGTTCATTTATCACATGCTTAGCATTTTTCAAAACTTGAGGCCGTAAGATAAATACCATAACCGTATATATCACAATCCCAACTAATACTTCTAAAATTAACATTAGCCAACTAGTCGCAATATGTCCATTCATCCAGTAAACCGGAAGAAACATCACTATACTTGCTAATAAATATTTCCAACTATCAGAAAATAATTCGCTAAAATTTAAATTTTTACGTACGACCCAAATTTGATAAAGCGTTACACCTAACTCTGAAATTACCGTCGATAACATCGCACCATTTAAGCCCAATAAATCAAGGGGATATTTAAAATAATATTTGTTACCGCTCCGATAGTCACAGAGGCTGTAAATTCTTTTACCCGATTAACTGGTAGTAAGTATTGGGTACCTAAGACATTAGACCAACCAATTAAAAGAATAACCACTGATTCAATCATCATGGCCGGCCCCACCGGTCCGTAACCATGACCACAGTAGTAAGGTCCTAAAGTTGTCGCTACGGCTGCTAAACCGAAAGTCATTGGAAAAGCAATCGCTGAAACAAAATCAAATGACTTATATAACATCTGATTAACCTTTTTCGTATCACCCTTAGAAAATGCATTTGATACATGAGGTAACATTACTGTCCCCGTTGCCGTCACCAAAGCTAAAACCAGTTTTACCAAGCTATCAGAATATTGATAGTAACCAGACGCTGTTTCACCAATCATAACCCCTAACATCGTCCGATTTAACTGCACATAAAGTTGCGTGGCAATTTGAGGAACAAACATCGCTACCGTTGGAATAAAGTATCGCCAGGGGTTCAACCTCCTAAACGAAACTTTGTTCAATAAGAAACGTAAATGAGGCCACAATGTCAGGTTCCCTACAAATGTTGATAAAGCTAAGACAATAATATAAAGTGTTACATCATGCGCATCTCGAATAAATAGAAAAATTGCTACCATCGAGATTAACTTCACCAAGGTATTACGAATAACCGTCCGTTTGAAATCTTCAATTCCCATATAAAGCCAGGAAATATCAAACGCTACCGCTACTAAATTAATTGATTGGGCCCACATGTAAGTCTTATTTGAGGTACAAAACATCATAAAAACCACAAAAGCAAGGTAAGCTACTATCGTCATCACAGTTTTAATAATTTGGATTTCCCAAAAAGTTTGTGACATCTTAGCTTTATTATCACGTACATAAGCTATTTCACGGTTACCATAATAACCAATCCCAATACTGGCAATTAAAATAAAGTATTGGATGATAGAATTGGTAAAGGCGTTAGCCCCTACCCCTTCAGGGCGTAAAACCCGACTGACATAGGCTGACGTTAGTAAAGGTACAATAATAGCTAAAACTTGATAGCCTGCATTATAAAGATAGTTACGAATAACTTTCATATTTAGCCTTCTAATTCGCTTTTAACAGTCTCTAGGGCCGCAGCAAGCACTTGATCCATGTTGTAGTATTTGTATTGACCTAAACGGCCACCAAAAATAACATTGCTTGCATTCTTCGCTGCATATGCTTTATAAGCTTGATACATTTCATTGTTACGTTCATTGTTCACTGGGTAATATGGTTCATCACCACGTTGCCAATCAGCTGGATATTCACGGGTAATAACCGTTTTACCTTTTTCACCTTTACCATATTCAAAGTGCTTGTGTTCGATAATCCGTGTGTAAGGTGTTTCGGCATCCGTGTAATTAACTACGGCATTTCCTTGATGGTTATCTTCGTCAAGAATTTCTGTTTCAAAGCGTAAGGAGCGATATTCCAATTCACCTAACTCGTAGTTAAAGAATTGATCAATCATCCCAGTAAAGACCACCTTATCAAATTCAGCCAAGTATTGGTCCTTCTTATCAAAGAAGTCAACACCTGTTTCAACCGTAATATTTTCGTGGCCCAACATTTTTTCAACGATTTGGGTGTACCCTCCCATTGGAATTCCTTGGTAAAGATTGTTGAAGTAGTTGTTATCATAAGTTAATCGAACTGGCAAACGCTTAATAATAAAGGCTGGTAATTCAGTCGCCTTCCGTCCCCATTGCTTTTCAGTGTAGCCCTTAATTAACTTTTCGTAAATATCTGTTCCAATTAAGGAGATGGCTTGTTCTTCTAAGTTTTCAGGTTCTTTACCACCTAAAACTGCCTTTTGTTCTTCAATTTTTGCCATCGCTTCTTGTGGTGTAACAACACCCCAAAGCTTATTGAAAGTATTCATATTAAATGGTAAGTTGTAAATTTCACCATTGTAATTAGCCACCGGAGCATTCGTATAGCGATTAAATTCGGCAAATTGTTGGATATAATTCCACACTTCTTTATTGGAAGTATGGAAAATGTGTGCTCCAAATTGGTGAACTTGGATGCCATGCACTTCTTTGGTATAGATATTACCTGCAATATGATTACGTTTTTCGATTACTTTTACTTGATGACCTCGTTTGGCCGCTTCATAGGCAAAGGTTGCCCCAAAGAGTCCCGCACCTACTACTAGATATTTTGTCAATTTGTTTTCCTCCAAAATATATTTTAATACGCTAATTGCTAGTTTGTAATACTTCCATTTTTTGTAAATTGTACAGTGTTATGATTGATTCAAAATCGGCTTGAAACCCTTCTAAACTACGGTTATGAGTCTCTTCGCTACCGTATAATTTTAACTGTGAAAAGCACGTTTCAATTCTTCGGCGAATTTGATTAAGTAATGACTTATTGTGCCGTTTGGCACTTTCATGTTAGACCGAAACGGTGTCCATAATTGATAACCCATTTCTCTAAATTCTTGGACTATCTTTTCACCAACGTAGCCAACGTCCGCTAAAACTTGAGAACATGGGCAGTCAGCTATTAATTC
>NZ_AZFH01000055.1:0-7937 GCF_001435735.1 Ligilactobacillus equi DSM 15833 = JCM 10991 | reverse complement strand
TTAAAATTCATATGGTAGTAAGTATTAATGGCTTAATTTTGAAATACGAAGTTACACCTGCATCAATCAATGACGCCAAAGTAGCTTCAGAATTAATAGCTGACTGCCCATGTTCTCAAGTTTTAGCGGACGTTGGCTACATTGGTGAAAAGATAGTCCAAGAATTTAGAGAAATGGGTTATCAATTATGGACACCGTTTCGGTCTAACATGAAAGGTGCCAAACGGCACAATAATTCATTACTTAATCAAATTCGCCGAAGAATTGAAACGTGCTTTTCACAGTTGAAATTATACGGTAGCGAAGAGACTCATAACCGTAGTTTAGAAGGGTTTCAAGCCGATTTTGAATCAATCATAACACTGTACAATTTACAAAAAATGGAAGTATTACAAACTAGCAATTAGCGTAACTTATCATATTTAGTAATTGTGAGGGAAAGAATATGATTAACGATCATTTAGAGCCAGGGATTAATCGTAAGGTGGCCGTGGCGGAATTGTTAAGTATTAAAGGTGATGGTCTAGTCGATGAGCTCGCCCAACGTTTAACCTACCAACGTCGGCAGGTTTTAGAAGCCATTACGAGCTTACAGAAATTAGGGGCGCAAATTAAGTTGGATAACGATTATGTGTTTAATGCAACGTCTGGTACTCAGATGTCCCAAATTATTTCTAAAGTCTACCAAGAATCCAAGGTATTACAGTATTTGCGTTATGCTTTTTTAGAAGGGCCAACTTTAAGTAATGAGCGTGTCCAAGAGGTATTAGGTGTGGCGCAAGCTAGTATTTATCGCTTACGCAAAAAAGCTGGCTTAATCTTAGAATCTTATGATTTACAGTTAGTAAAAAATGAGATTCAAGGTAATGAACTTTCCAAACGGACGTTAATCGCCCTCCTAAGCCATCGTTATGGGATAACAGTGTATACTAATAGCCAGAATACTGAAAAACTTGTTCGCAAATGGATTATTGCTAATAATAAGCAAGTAACAGAGGTACTTTTGGAGCAGACCCGCCTCCAGGTTGGATTTTTTGAACGCTTATTGGTAGTGGGGCTTTGCCGTCGGGAGGAAAGTTCTAAGCTTGATTGGTCAGATGATGCCTTAGATAATTTCAAAAACTGGTGGGTCTATGATGCCATTAAGACCAGTATGAATCAGTATCTGCCTTATAAGTTAACCGAAAAAGACTATGAGTACGCCTTATATTGTTATATAACGACTGATAATTATCTCTTGATGGATAAGTGGACCCCAGAACGTTTTGAGGAAGGGTATGACAAGATTTATGCAATTCCTAAATATGCTAAAATTGCGGAGATGTTTACGGAATTCTTTGAGGTTGATTTCTTTAAATCAGATTATTTACGGAAGCTGATTTTAGAAATTTTCAAGGTTACTTTTTATGAAAATTTTGTGTTTCGCCCTGATTTTTATGCGGAAGAAAGAATAATTCAACACAGTAAAATCTCTAAGGTAATTTTGGATAAGTTGGAACAAATCGCTCAAAAGACTTTTAAGCGAAAGTTACCTGCAGCGGTGAATCATAAGACGGCCATGTACATCCAAGGTTATCTCTTTTTGCATGAGGATTTTCAATGTACGAGTTGGATCGTTGGTATGAGTCAGGTGATGCACCAAGCGATTGTCGAACAGGCTAATTTACGCTATGAGGGCAGTTTTAAAGGGATTACCTATTTTGCTCCGGGTCAGAACCGTTGGAGCCAATTAATTACCGATAAACCGGAAATTATTTTGGTGTCACCACATTTGAGTGCTTATGTACGTAGTCTACCTTTAGGGCCAAAGACGACGGTGATTGATATGAGTTTGTCTAGTGTTATCGATAATTTTGAAGCGATTGAACAAGCTTTTCGTCAGAAGCGTCGACAGGAATTTTATGAACTAATCCCGCGCCGGTTTGGTAATAAGGAAGTACCTGATTTTGAATAGGTGGCAACAGTTAGCAGAAGCTAGCGTTCTTTTTTAGTACAATTAGGTATTAGTTTAGGTCCCGAATTTGCCGGATTAGCAATGGCTTTATCTTCAATTAGTGTGGTAGGTTCGTCGTTGTTATTAAACCAAGTTAAAATAGGTGAAAATTAGTGTCAAAGCTCTTAGTGTAAAATTGTTCTCGGTTAGTCACCGGGAACTTTTTTGATTTGTATTTAATATTTTAAATTTCTGTTGACAAGTGTACACAGAAAGGGGTACCATATCCCCTTCTTCTCTCAAACAAAACCAACAGAAAGGACACGGTACCCCATGCTGCTAGAATAAAAAATGATGAACTTAAGTAGGAAGCACGAAATTACTCAAAAAAATTGACAGATACCTGACAAGGTCAGTCTGAAGATGCTCAGTTACGATGATGTGGTGACTAAGAATGTGACTGAATACTTACAATCACAATTAGAAACCAACTTACCTGGATTGACTGTGGAATTAAATAACATTCCTAAGGCTACAGCAATTCAACGTTACATGGACGGCGAATTTGACTTTGGTTTGTTAGGTTGGGGGGCTGACTATGCTGATCCAACCACTTTCTTGAACTTACTAACTGTTGATGGTTCAGGTAACTATGGCAAGTGGGATAATCAAGAGTTCAATAACTTGATGAATGTCGAAAAGACCACTAATGTTAACAACGAGTCTAAACGTTGGGATGACTTAGTAAAGGCAGCAAATGTCGTTAATGATACAGCAGTAATTTCACCGCTTTATCAACCAACTTTAGCGACAATGGTTAAGTCTAAAGTTCAAAATGTCGGTTACGACAATTTCGGACACTTTATCTTCCGGGATATGTCAGTTAAATAATACAAGCAATGGCTAGAAATCTGATTTCTAGTCATTATTTGTTGCATACCGCTTGCTTCTTGTGCAACCTTAGTCTTTTTAATAGCCGATTAAACTTTGAAAAAAATAATTTCCGAAAAGTAAGTAATTTTTATTGACAATAACAAAAATGTGAATATAATTAAAACTATCAACTAACAAAGGAGGATATATTTATGATTATAACTAACCGATTGAACAGCCAAATGACTATGATGACATGCTGCATGATGTGTAGCATGCAATTTGGCGTACAATCGAATAATCATAATGTGTCCCTAATCAGTTGACTAAATTAAAAAAAGATGTGAATTAACGGGTGGACCATTATCGTGGTTCACCTTTTTTTTTCAGGAGGGATGTTTCATGTCAGATAATTTTAAATTAGTTTTGGGTAAAACAGGTTTGGATAAAGCGACGGTTGTTTTAAATCTAGGTTGTCCTGATAGTCGACAATGGTTTGAAAGTAACTTTGAAGCACATGAGAAAGCTGCAAAAGAAGGCCAAGAGTTATTAGAACTTTATTTCTGGAATAAGGATAAAGAACCACTAAGAAATGGGAATATCGCAAACGATTATATCGATTATGATGATCCTAAAAAAGCATTGGCTTACATTAAAGCAATCTATGAGGTTCAAGATACACTTAATGAACAAGAAGATGTTGAAGACTATCTCAAAGAAAATTTTGCTGATTTGATTGCTACAACAGTAAATAAGGCTCAAATTAAGACTTTGCAATATGTTATTGAACATAAAATTGAAAGTCTACCAACGTTACTAATAAATGATGTCATAAAATAAGGGAGCGGATGTCCATGAGTAGACAAAGAAATAAGAAAACGACACTTTGGTTAACTTTTTGGCGGGGCAATACTCGTGGAGGTAAGGCTTGCATGTGTGTGGGTAAAGGAGAAGAAAACACACATTAAACAAGCGAGGTCTTATCTATGAAAGTTATTAACAAAATTCCATTTACCAGTCAGTTACTAATTGCCTTAGTCCTAGGAATTATAGCCGGAAAGCTACTGCCCCAGATTATTAAGTTTTATGATCTTTTAGGGACCTGGTTTTTGAATAGTATTACCATGGTTGTTTTACCCTTGATTTTTCCAACGGTAACTTTAGCGGTTGTAGGGATTTTTAAACAGAGAAATTTTGGCCGAGTTTTGGCTAAAGTTTTTATCTATTTCTTCGTAATAACTACTACGTTAATCTTTATTTTTCTTGCGGGTAGTTACTTTAGTCATCTAGGTAAGGGAGTGAACAATGTAACTTCAACAGCTAGCATTAAGGAAATTGGGGACAAAATCGATTTATGGAACTTTTTAAATGAAATTGTTCCATCAAATATTATCGCTTCTTTTGCTTCTGGCAGTCTACTATCGTCCATTGTTTTTGCGATTGCTTTAGGCTTAGGGATTGGTGCTTATGGCGTTGATAAAGCCGATTTGGTAGTCAAATTTTTTAAGGCTTGGGTAGGAGTTATATATAAAATCACAGACTTTATCATCAAGGTTTCACCAATTGGGATTTTTGGTATCATTGCAGCTGATGTTACCAAAGTAGGTTGGTCAAGTTTATCATCTTTAGCCGTTTTTGTTGTTGAGTTATATGTAGCTTATATAATCTTGGCAGTGGTGATTTTCCCACTTATCGCACTATTATTTCAAGTTTCTTACTTAAATATTTTAAGAAGCATCAAGGATTTACTATCGTTAGCGTTTTTTACGGGGTCATCAAGTGTGGTTTTACCTAAGCTTTTGGAACGTCTCAAAGAAAATGATCAAGAAGACAGTTTGAGTGATTTTATAGTTCCTTTGGGCTATACCTTTAACTTAAACGGAGCCGTAGTTTACTTAGCGGTTGCGATAGCCTTTATTGCTAATATTTATGAAATAAATTTAACTTGGACAACGATTATTTCTTTAACAGTCTTGTTAACTTTTATCAGTAAAACCATTGCCACGGTTCCCTCCGGTGCGATAGTGGTCTTATTAGCTACTGCTTCACAACTTGGTTTACCTAAAGAAGGGGTAGCTTTAATCTTTGCGGTTGACTTTTTTGCAAATGCTGGGCGGACAGCGCTGAATGTTTTAGGTAATACTTTAGCAGCTAAGATTTTAAGTAAGCAAAGTAAGGTAAGACCAGTCAAGGTTTTGCAAACAAAGATTGCACATGACTAAATAATGGAGGATTTGAATATGACAGAAGCAAAAGTATACGTCTTACATGAAAACTACGAATGGACACAACATTTAGAAAAAAGACTAATTGAACAGAAGGTGCCTTATGAATTATGGGATTTATCAGAAGGTGTCTTAGATTTATCGAAACAACCACCTAAAGGAATCTTTTATAACCGGATGTCAGCATCGTCGCATACTAGAAATCACCGTTTTGCACCTGAGTTCTCACAGCAAGTTATTAAATGGTTGGAAGATAATGGACGCGTGGTTTTAAATGGTACTACTGCGATTGACCTTGAAATCAGTAAGGTTAAGCAATATTTAGCTCTTCAAAAAAGTGGCATTAAAACACCTAAAACGATTGCTACGATTGGTAAAAAGTCAATTGTCGAAGCAGCCAAAAGATTAGATAAATATCCCTTTATTACCAAACATAACCGAGCTGGTAAGGGTGCAGGAGTATACCTATTTAACTCTTTAGCCGAGCTTGAAGTTTATGTAAATAGTGATACTTTTGAAGAGCCAGTTGATGGGATAACCTTATTACAAGAGTACATTAAACCAAACGACGGTCGGGTTAAGCGTTCTGAATTTATCGGTCAAAAGTTCTTATACACAGTTTCCATTGACTCTAGTCAGGGCTTTGAATTGTGTCCTTCTGACGAATGCCAAATTGGTCAAAAAGAAGAAAAATTTCAGATTATTGATCCACTTGAAAGTAAGCAACGTGAAAGCTACGAATATTTCTTACATGAAAATGGTTTAGATGTAGCGGCTGTGGAATGGGTGGAAGATGGAAACCACCAAATTTATGTCTATGATATCAATACTAATACTAACTATAACAATACTGCCGAAGAAAAGGCGCAAATCTTCGCTCACAAGCATTTAGCAGCTTACTTAAAGGAACAGCTCAGCCAAAACGAGAGGGAGTAGTATGAAAAAACGAATTTTAAGTGTAATAGCATTAGCAACATTAGGTCCGCTTTTGGCTGCTTGTTCTAATGAGAAGAACCAAGGTTCTGACAAGCAAGTTTTGAATTGGAGCATTCAAGCTGAACTTCCGACAGCGGACCAATCGCTTGCTTCTGATGCCGTTAGCTTCAGTATTTTAAATAACATTGGCGAAGGGCTTTACCGCCTAGATAAAAATGAAAAGCCAAAGCCTGCATTAGCTACTAAAACTGAGATTACAAATGAGGGTAAAACGTATACTTTTAATTTGAGAAAAGGAACTAAGTGGTCTAATGGAGATGAGGTTACAGCAAAAGATTTTGTCTATGCTTGGCAAAGAACAGTTGATCCAAAGACAAACTCTCAATATGCCTATGCTTTTGATGCAGTAAAAAATGCTCCAGCAATTTCTAAGGGTGAAAAAAGTCCACAATCATTAGGCATTAAGGCCCTTGGAAAGTATAAACTGCAAGTTAACTTGACAAGAAGAGTTCCATATTTTCAGCTTTTGATTTCAAGGCCAACTTTCTTCCCACAAAATCAAAAGGCAGTTGAAAAATATGGAAAAAAGTATGGCACAGCTTCAAAATACTTGGTAACTAATGGACCATTTACATTGAAAAATTGGTCAGGCACAAGTCTAACTTGGAAGTTGGTCAAGAATAAATCATATTGGGATACTAAAGATGTGAAACTTAGTGCTATTAACTTTAAGGTTACCAAGGCTACCACAACTTCATATAACTTATACCAAACTAATAAGCTAGATGAAACATTGCTAGATTCAGAACAAGCCAAGCAATTAGTCAAAAATCCAGCTTACACAGTTTGGAAGAATGCCCGGACGCAATATCTTGAGTTTAACCAGACACAAAAGCAATTCCAAAATAAGAAGATTCGTCAGGCAATCTCCTATGCAATAAACCGTGATAATTTGACGAAAAATGTTGTAGGAGCAGGAAGTAATAAGGTTACTGGGATTGTGGCCGACGGGACGGCTAGTTTTAAGGGTGTAGACTTTGCCAAAGCGGCTAAAACTGCTGACGGTACGACTTATAATAGAGAAAAAGCTAAAAAACTTTGGGCAGAAGGTTTAAATGAATTAGGAGTAGATTCGGTGCAATTTACCTTATTGGGAGATGATACAGATGTTTCTAAGAAGGTTGCGGAATATATCCAAAGTCAGTTAAACGAAACTTTGCCAAATATTAAGGTTAGTGTCGCTAACGTTCCTTATAAAACACGGTTAGCTCGTTCAACAGCAGGTGATTTTGATGTGGTAATCAGTGCTTGGGGTGCAGATTACGCTGACCCAATCAGCGATTTAGAACTCTTTACGACTGATAATGCTTGGAATCACGGAAAGTGGGAAAATGAAGAATACAACCATTTAATTGATACTTCCCAAACAGAAGGAAATAAAGCTAAACGGTGGCAACTTTTAGTTAAGGCGTCAAAACTTTTAGACCAAGAACAAGCTATCGTTCCGCTTTTCCAAGAAAATCAAGCAGCCTTAGTCAAAAAACAGGTGCATGGATATCTTTATCACCCTGCAGGAGTTAAGTTTGATTTTAAAGAAGCTTATCTCAAATAATTATTTACTCGGACTCTGGAAATTCTGGAGTCTTTTTGGTGATTATATAAAGATTGCTAATCTTCAAAAATGCTCTTTTGGTTTGCAGTTAATTTTCATTGTGATTTTTACAGGTGTGATTGGCCTTATTGTGGGCTATATTAATGAAACTAAGGCGGATGTTTCTATCATGGCAGGTTGGCTAATACATGCTTTTGCTAATTCGTGACGGGGACATTAGCAGCGTTTATGTTAATTTAAAATAGGTGTCTTTTTATTGGTAACAATGCTTAGTGTAAAATTGTTCTTGGTTAGTTGAAGTACCTTATAATTGTTAGACAAAATCTAACGATTATGAGGTGCTTTTTATATGACTAAA
>NZ_AZFH01000054.1:0-5861 GCF_001435735.1 Ligilactobacillus equi DSM 15833 = JCM 10991 | reverse complement strand
AATACGATGCCACTCAAGTGTTTAAACTGGCGAACACCACTTGAAGTCTTTATGGAACATTATTGTTTATAATTTGTTCAATTTATTTCTTGCAATCTACCTTTTTTTAAAAAAACATTGTACAAAACATAAAAATCGTGTTATACTTTGTTGTGTTAAGAAAGCGTTTTCTGAATAACTATGGAGGTCTTGCTATGACAGAGAAGTATATTATGGCCCTCGATGAAGGTACAACAAGCACTCGAGCAATTATTTTTAATCATAAGGGGCAAAAAGTAGCTGACGCACAAAAAGAATTTACCCAATATTTCCCAGAACCAGGTTGGGTGGAACATAATGCAAACGAAATTTGGAATGCGGTTCTTTCTACGATTGCTAACGCATTTATTAAATCAGGGATTCAACCAGATCAGATTGCTGGAATTGGAATTACTAACCAACGAGAAACCACGATTATTTGGGATAAGAAAACAGGTCTGCCTATTTACAATGCAATTGTGTGGCAATCACGTCAAACTAATGAGATTGCCCAGGCATTAATTGATGCCGGACATTCAGAAATGATTCACCAAAAAACAGGCTTGTTAATCGATGCTTATTTTTCTGCTACTAAGATTCGGTGGATTTTAGATAAAGTAGCTGGAGCCCAAGAACGTGCTGAAAAAGGTGAACTTTTATTTGGAACAATCGATACTTGGTTAACGTGGAAATTAACTGGGGGACAAGTTCATGTAACGGATTATTCCAACGCTAGTCGCACCATGCTATTTAACTTAGAAACCTTAGATTGGGATCAAGAAATCTTAGACTTATTAAATATCCCCCGGGCTATCCTACCGGAAATTAAAGGAAATTCAGAGATTTATGGTAAAACAGCTGCTTACCATTTCTATGGTTCTAGCGTTCCAATTTCTGGATTAGTCGGTGATCAACAATCTGCACTATTTGGTCAATTAGCTTTAGAAGATGGCACAGTAAAGAATACTTACGGAACTGGTTCCTTTATTGTGATGAATACGGGAGAAAAGCCAACTTTATCTAAAAATAACCTTTTGACAACAGTAGCTTACAGTATTAACGGTAAAGTAAATTACGCTTTAGAAGGCTCCGTCTTTGTCTCGGGTTCGGCATTGCAATGGTTACGTGACAGTATGAAGATGTTAGAAAATGCGCCAGAATCTGAACAAGCAGCATATAACTCTAGAAATAATGATGAAGTTTTTGTAGTACCGGCATTTACGGGTCTTGGAGCACCTTACTGGGACAGTGATGCACGTGGAGCTGTTTTTGGCTTAACACGTGGAACAACAAAAGATGACTTCATCAAAGCTACCTTACAATCTCTAGCCTACCAAACACGTGATGTTGTGGATACTATGGAAAAAGATACAGGAATAAAAATTCCAACATTACGAGTTGATGGTGGAGCTGCTAAAAACGATTATCTTTTACAATTCCAAGCAGATATTTTAAACACTCCTATCGAAAGAGCTAAAAACTTAGAAACTACTGCAATGGGAGCTGCCTTCTTAGCTGGTTTAGCTGTTGGTTATTGGAAAGATATTTCTGAATTAAAAAATATTTTTGAAGTAGGTCACAAATTTGAACCTAAGATGCAACCACAACGTCGCAATGATTTATACGCTGGTTGGCAAAATGCAGTGAAAGCAACCCGCGTCTTTAAACACCAAGTAAAAGAAAACTATTAGGAGGAGTTCATTATGTCTCTATCATTAAAAACACGTCCATCAACTTTAGAAAATTTAAAGAACGAAGAATATGATTTATTGGTCATTGGTGGTGGTATTACCGGGGCAGGGGTTGCCTTACAAGCAACGGCTTCAGGTTTGAAAACTGCCCTCTTAGAAATGCAAGATTTTGCTGAAGGAACTAGTTCACGTTCAACTAAATTAGTGCATGGTGGGATTCGTTACCTCAAGACTTTTGATGTCGGAGTGGTAGCTGACACTGTGACAGAAAGAGCCGTAGTTCAAGGAATTGCTCCGCATATTCCACGCCCATTTCCAATGTTATTACCAATCTATGATGATCCATCATCAACTTTTGACATGTTCAGTGTTAAAATCGCTATGGATCTCTATGACCGTTTAGCAGGAGTTACAGGGACGCAATACGCTAACTACACAATCTCAGCACAAGAAGCTCTGCAACGTGAACCAAATTTAAAAAGTGAAAAATTGCTAGGTGCCGGGGTTTACTTGGACTTCGTTAATAATGATGCCCGATTAGTAATTGAGAATGTTAAAGAAGCCGCAGAAATGGGGGCTACTGTAGCTAGTCGAGTTAAAGTAGTCGGAATCTTACACGATGAAAATGGGAAAGCCAATGGGGTTAAAGCTCAAGATGTTCTAACCGGTAAAGAATTTGAAGTTCACGCTAAAGTAGTTATGAATACTACCGGTCCTTGGGTTTCCAAGTTATTAAATATTGATAGTAAGGCGGAGGGCCCTACTATTCGCCCAACTAAAGGGGTTCACTTGGTAATTGATGCTTCTCGTTTGAGTGTACCGCAACCAACTTATTCTGACTCAGGCATGGGTGATGGACGGATGTTCTTCGTTGTTCCACGAGAAGGTAAAACTTATTTTGGGACAACAGATACCGACTTTGACGGGGATTATGCTCACCCACGTGTCGAACAAGCTGATGTCGACTACCTTCTTAAAGCTATTAACAATCGTTTCCCAGGCGCTGATATTACGATTAATGATATTGAAGCCAGTTGGGTTGGTTTACGACCACTACTTTCAGATAATGGTAGTTCTGACTACAATGGTGGTGGTGCTAACGTTGGTAAGGTTTCTGATGAAAGTTTCAACAACTTAATTAAAATAGCTAATGAATATAGTGATGATAAAGCAAGTCGTAGTGATGTAGAAAAAGCTATCTCTAGTTTAGAAACTGCCAGTGCTGAAAAAACCTTAAGTCCTTCACAAGTTTCTCGAGGTTCTTCTTTAGATGTTGCTGCTGATGGCTTGGTAACCTTATCGGGTGGTAAAATTACTGACTACCGTAAAATGGCTGCTGGAGCTATGGATTTACTGCGTCAAATTTTTGCTGAACAATACGGTATGGAACTTACGGAAATCGACTCTAAGACACTTCAAGTTTCAGGTGGACATTTTGATCCAACCAACGTGGATGCAACCATGAAATTCTATCAAAATATTGCCATGAGTAAAGGAATTCCAGCTGCAGAAGCTTTAGATTTAGCTAACCGTTATGGTTCAAACACAGGGCGTGTGGTCTCTTACGCAGATCAAGTTGAGGCAGCTCCTGGCTTGAGTTTAGCTGATACTTTAAGTTTGCACTATTCTGTTAATGAAGAAGCCTCATATACTTTAGTGGACTTCTTATTACGGCGTACCAACTACATTTTATTCCATGAAGATGAATTAGCTCCTAAAAAAGATGCTTTTGTCAATGAAATGGCTAAGATTATGGGCTGGTCTGCACAAGAAAAAGCAGCACAAAAAGACGCTTTAGAAAGAGAAATTTCAAATACTCGTTTAGATTACTTAAAATAGAAAGTTGAGGACCCGCTTATGAATGGCTTTCTCGGTGAATTCTTAGGAACATTGGTTTTGATAGTTCTCGGAACGGGGACAGGAGCTGCAGTTAATTTAAATAAATCTTATGCAAAAAATCAGCAGTGGCTTTTTATTACTATCGCTTGGGGTATGGCAGTAACATTTGGTGTTTATGTGGCAGGACAACTGGGCTCTGATGGTCACCTTAATCCAGCGGTAACTTTAGCTTTTGCAAGTTTTGGACTCTTTTCATGGTCTCATGTAGTTCCCTACTTACTTGGACAGTTTCTCGGTGCGTTTCTCGGTGCAGTACTTGTTATAGTACATTATTACCCACATTTTAAAGAAACTAAAAATAATGAGGGTAATAGTGTAGGAATCTTTGCTACCGGTCCGGCGGTTTCTGATACCATTTTTAACTTTTTAAGTGAAGTAATCGCAACCTTCTTCTTTATTTTCACGCTATTAAATCTTGGAGATTTTACTCAGGGACTAAAACCGTTAATTGTTGGTCTCTTAATTATGGTTATTGGTCAGGCACTCGGGGCAACCACAGGCTTTGCTTTGAATCCTGCGCGAGATTTCTCACCACGATTAGCATATTACCTTTTACCAGTTCCAAATAAAGGAAACGCTAATTTTGGATATGCTTGGATTCCAATTATGGGGCCCATTATTGGTGGTTTACTAGCTACCTGGCTTCAAGTTATGATTAACTAATTTGAAATGAATATAATGTAAAGTGGATTTAGTATAAAATTGCGGTTCTTTACGAGATGCTGTGGATTCCTAATATGGGTGTCTGCAGCTTTTTGTGTTTTATGAGAAAAATCAAGGGGAGACTGGAAAAAAACTAGCTCTTTGGATAAAATTTAAGAAATACTGACAATAAAAACCGCTAGATATCAACGTTCTTAGTAACGTAATATCTAGCGGTTTTTCAATTTTGAGACTTTTCATTAAAAACGCAACTTCTTATGCTTTTTAACTTAAATTTTTTGTTGAATATCAGTAACTTTAACCTTTAAAACTTTACGAATCCAAGGAAATTTAGCTTTCATTTCCTCAAAAATAGCACCATTTTCCAAAAATGATCCTTGACCATAAATATGAAAACCTGCACCTGGCCCCTCTGTACCAATAACTTTCTTACTACCGACAGTCAAAGTAAGCGTGGAATCGCCTTCAAAATCATGTTCAATAGAGTGCATACCAGCTGCAGGAATATAAAGATTGTCATTAGCTAAATCAAGTTTTATATAAGACATCCATGTATTAACAACACTAGCTGGCTGAGCATTAACGGTAATAATAGTAACTGGACCTTCATTTTCCATAACTTGGAGAAAAACTTCATTATTCATCATCAATATTACCCCCTTATAAGGCTGATTATAGTCTGTAAAGAATAAAATAGCAATAATTATAGCTATAAAGGAATGAAACGAACTATAACTAGATAGAAGATATGATACTAAGGAAGTTAGCAAACTTTAAATTTAATTCTTATAGGTAAAAGTTAATAACAGATGTCCACAATAAGGAATATTGATTATCATAATGTACTAATTGTTAGTATGTGCGTGGTGCTAGTTGATTGGCAAGTCATAGAATCCTAAAAGGATGATATCGAAAGTAAAATCAAGGACTCTCATTGGGCTCCCGAAACAGTTGCGGCTATGTCTAAGAGTAAATTTTGCTTCAAATCAATCTATAACTGGATTGATAATAACTTACTTGATATTCAGCTAGAAAACCTTCTAGATAAAGGAATTCGTAGAAGACGTGCAGCTGAAACTAGAGGGAAAGCTACTCAACAAGGTAAGTCCATTGAAGTCCGTCCTAAAGATGTTAATAAGCAACTTGTTTTTAGCCATTTTGAGGGCGATACAGTTCTTTCAGGTAAGACTAAAGGACAAGCTTTAGGAACGTTTTTAGAGCGTATGAGTCGCCTCTATATTGTGACACGTTTAAGCGACCGTAATAGTGCTGCCATGACGGAAGCTATCCTTAACTTAGCTGAAAAGTTAGGAACTAAAGGTATGAAGTCGATTGCTGTAGACCATGGGAAGGAATTCTCAGGTTACAAGCAAGTCGAAGAACAGTCTGATATTGACGTTTACTTTGCCCACGCTTACGCGCCACATGAACGTGGAGCTAACGAGAATCGTAACCGTGCTTTACGCCGCTTTATCCCTAAGGGATGTCCAATTGAAGAAGTTAGTGATGAGGAACTAATGCGGATTAACTAGACAATGAATACGATGCCACTCAAGTGTTTAAACTGGCGAACACCACTTGAAGTCTTTA
>NZ_AZFH01000053.1:0-289 GCF_001435735.1 Ligilactobacillus equi DSM 15833 = JCM 10991 | reverse complement strand
GGTGGACTGTAAATCCATTCCTTCGGGTTCGGAGGTTCGAATCCTCTCCCCCCCATCATAGGGATATAGTTAAACGGTATAACTACGGTCTCCAAAACCGTCATTGTGGGTTCGATTCCTACTATCCCTGTTTGGTAATTTAATATAACTACCATGGCGGTAGTGGTGAAGTGGTTAACACACTGGTTTGTGGATCCAGCATTCGTGAGTTCGATTCTCATCTACCGCCTTTGATTGGGGTATAGCCAAGCGGTAAGGCAACGGTTTTTGGTACCGTCATGCGCTGGTT
>NZ_AZFH01000052.1:0-20479 GCF_001435735.1 Ligilactobacillus equi DSM 15833 = JCM 10991 | reverse complement strand
CTAAACACTACTTAGTGTTCCCAGAAACCCGTCACTTTAGTGGCGGTGTAGTTCATCGTCAGAAGAAATGGAACTGATTGATAGCTTAGCATTCTTAGTTGCTAAACGATTAGAACTGGGTATCTCACAAAAAGAATTAGCTAAACGAACTGGGATGAGCCAACCCCGAATAGCAAAAATTGAATCGGTTGACTCGATTCCTAGTCTAGCGACATTAAAACGTTACGCTAGTGGTATCGGATATGATACTCAAGTTATTTTTTCTTCTGACACAAAAAAGGAAATGTTAACGTTGAGATTGATGCTGATATATACGAAAAAATTACGAAATATGCTAGTCAACACGGCGAAAACCCTAATACAAGCGTCGAAACATTGTTGAAGATGGCATTAGTGTAGAACGATATTGTCAAATTAGTAATAAGGAGCGTGCCCCCATGTAAAAATGGGTCGGTATGCTCTTTTTTTATTATATTTTCAAAAAATAAAAACAAATTAATTTTGATTATTTTATAATAAAAAATGTTATACTGATAAAGTAAATATAAATAAAAAGGGGGAATTAAATTGATTTCTTTAGTTAAGAGGCTGAGGCGTCCCTTTGCTTTTGCCGAATTTGATAAAGCAGTCTTTTTATCCAGATTGAAGTTGTTAGGTAAGAAATTATGGAAAGTGATTAACAGTAAATTTGTGGTCATTGCTGTCATTTTAGGCTTCTTATCATTTGGTGGTTCACAAGCATTAAATGTTGCGGACGGCGCTAGTATCAACTACAAGTTCGGTACAGTTTATCAATATTACCTATTGAATGATAAAAGCGACGCCTTAGCGAATCAGACCTCACAAAAAAGTTTTTTAACCCAGAAATACAATCCCGGAGCGCAAGGTACGTTTGCTTACGGTTCAATTGTAGATAGTGGGAAAGATTATGGGGATGAATCGTCGGCTAAAAATTTTGTAGCAATGATGGCTACTTATTCAAAGTTTAATTATTTCACAACGCAAAACCAAGGGTTTAATATCATTTTACCAATGATCGGTAGATTTCTTTTGGGGATTTTACTTGTAGTTTTTGGTTTTGCCTACGATATTTTTTCTGCTGTAATTTATGCAATTCCGGCATTGATTGCTAAATTTAATTTGATTCCATTGATGGCGGATTGGCTTACTAATGTTTCCGTAGTAGATGATAAAAGTTTAGGCAAATCATTAAGTGATACTCTGGGGATAAGTAAGGGTACAGTTCAAAATGTTATCGAAGCAATGTTTACTATCCTAGCAATTTTTATTGTTCTCGGTGTTTGGGGATATTTGAAAGGCGGATATCGAAGGCATAGTAGACAATATCGAAATAAGCTTATTGGTCGCCTTTTAGCGGTTGGCCTTGTTCCTATTGGAGTTGCATTATCCGCTTATGCAATTAATGAAGTTACAGCATTGACTTTTACAAGTGATAATAAAGATACCAGTTTATATTCAAGTTACTTGATTGATGATGAAAACTGGGCTAAAAAGAGAAATTTTGCACCTAATGGTAATGACCGACAAACAGGCGGTATTAGTGCTAATAACGGTAAAGGTTATGTTGATAATGATTTTGTTCCTTATGGTTCATCTACCGCTACCGATAGAATCAAATCCATCAACAGTAATAGTGACTACTTTTCAAATGATAATATGGGGGCAAACTTTAGTTTTGCTAACTCTGCAGTCGCATTAAGGTATATGCTATCAGATACTTTTTCAGCTGAACAATACATTCAGTATGAAGGAACAAATGATTCTGTCGGTTCTTATGGATCATACTATAATTACGCTCAAAACTGGGCTCAAATTCCCCAATCAAATAGTGGAGGAGAATCTGCACCATGGATTGTAAATACCGATAATAATTACTACTCAAGTAAAGAGTCAGGTAAAGACCCAACAAAAATTGATGATGAAAAGCAAAAAGGCGACTGGAACTTTGAAAAAGCTATTGATGATTACAAAGATGATGGCGAATCATCTGATTCTGACTCAGATTCCAGTTCCGATTCTGACTCTAGTTCAAATAGTAGTAGCAACACATCAAGTGTTGGCTTGGCAGTATCTCCTGCTCGAGCTTGGAGAGAACGTTTTATTTATGGTTCTAAGACGTCTGGTGCAAATTTGAACAACTACTACAATAAAGTTCCACCATCCCTTGAACAAATTGTCAACGCTGTAGGTAGTGGTAATGACGGATCTCAAAGTATTTCAGACCAGAGTATGTACTTAATTCTGTCAACTAAATTTAATTCAACAGGTGGTGAATACTACTTATCTGGGCCAGCTCGTGGGATGCCAAGTATCGGTGGTTTATTCGATAGTAGCCGAGTAAATTACTACTCATTCTCATTAGTAGGTGTGCCTTTCATTTCTGCTATTGGAGCTATCAGTACAGTGCTTATTTCGCTTGTTCTATGGTTTGTGGCATTATTAGCAGTTTTAACAGTTGGTTTGATTGAAATGAACGTGAAACCGATTATCACAGCCTTGAAATGGTTAACGATTGGAGATTTCGAGTATGGTATAGCATATATTATCTACTCTTCTGGTGTAGTAGGAACAATTATTGTCTTTTCATTAGCAACCAAACTTATATCTGGTTTAGGGATAGCATTACCGAATGTTTTTGCAACAATACTCAAAAACATATCAACTTCTGCAGTACCAAAAACCAATTTAACCGGTGATGCAATGATGATGATGACGTCTTTAGCTCCGATTGCATCCGCTATTTTAGCATTTGTTTTAGTATATGTAATCAAAAATGATGTTAACAACGCACGTTCCGCTTTAATTTATGTCTTTTCTTTCCCTTGGGAAACGGCAAAAGCATACGGCTTGCAATGGGAAAGAAGAGCGATTGGAACAAGTGGACGAGGTGTTAACGCAGGTTCAAAAGGTGCTAAGAAGTGGGAAGCGGATAACTTAGGTTCAAAAGCGGCTCGTTTCCTTGGCGGTAAGGCAGGGTTAAAGACTTCAACCGGCGGAAATTGGTCTGATGCTAAGGATGACCTCATGGATGACGTGTCAGCTATCAAGAACTCCAAGCTATCTCAAGGTATCACTAAGCAAGCGGGTCGTCTCTTTGGTAGAGGTGGCACTCGCCCATTATCAGCTGATGAAATTGCACGTAAACAAGGGTTAGCTAACCTTACGGAGGACTTAATGGGTGTGGATGAATCACAATTAAGTGATACTTCAATACGCAATAGGGATGAAGTAATGAAGGCTATTGAAGCTTACAATGATGATCCAACTCAAGAAAATTACGATACTTTGAAAGATAAGCTACAAAAACTTCACGATTCTATGGAAGTTGATGGTATCGATCCAGAAAAACTTGGTAAAATCGATAGAGCTATTGGTAACTTGAACGGTATTGGAGATGTTAATGTTACTGGTGACGGCGCTGAAACTACTGTTAATGTGTCAGATGTTACTAGAAAAATTGACGATGAATTACAAGGTATTGATTTATCAAACGTTACAGATGGTGATAAATTGAGAAATAATGTACGAGATGCCTTAGCTGATTACACTTTGAAACCTACAGACGAAAACTTAAATCACTCGATTGACAGCATGAAAGCATTAAGAAATGCTATGTTAGAAGGTGGTGCATCTCCTGCAGAATTGCAAGATATGGATGCACAAATTAGTAAACTCGAAGGGCTGAAATTACCTTCAGCAAATATTGACCATGGTATCATTGAAGGTATTGATGGTGAATTGGATAACCTTGACTTATCTAACGTTGCTAATGGAGATGCTTTGAGAAACAACGTCCGGGATGCTTTAGCTGACTACAGTTTAAATCCTACAACCGAAAATCTTGACCACTCAATCGACAGTATGAAAGCGTTGAGAAATGCTATGTTAGAAGGTGGCGCATCTCCTGTGGAATTACAAGATGTGGATGCACAAATTAGTAAACTTGAAGGGTTGAAATTACCTTCAGCAAATATTGATCATGGATCTATCGAAGGAATTAACGGTGAATTAGATAATCTTGACTTATCTCATATTACTAACGGAGATACATTAAGAAATAATGTACGGGATGCCTTAGCTGATTACAGCTTAAATCCTACATCTGAAAACCTAAATCACTCCATTGATGGTATGAAGACATTGAGAAACGCTATGTTAGAAAGTGGAGCATCTCCTGCAGAATTGAGTAACATTGATGCAAAGATTAGTCAACTTGAAGGATTAAAGATTCCATCCCTCGATGTTAATGCCGGCTCACTTGATAACCTTAACTTTGACGGGACTTTAGACAATATTGACGGATTATCAGATAGTGCAAAACAACAATTATCTAATGATTTAAACGATGTAACATTACACCCTGAAAATGCTGATTTTTCAGGTGTAAGAAGTATGTTGAACAATGCTAAAGAAACTCTTAGTGATCCGCAAGAAATCGAAACGATTAACAATATCACTTCTAAGTTAGATCAAGTAGAAATCGGTTCGATTAGAGATAATATTCAACAAGTAGTAGGTGATAGCACAAGTATTTCAGAGTCTAAAGTTCAAGAGATGGTTGGCAAAATTACTGATTACCAAATGGACACAACTCCCGAGAACCTATTAACTGCTCAACAAAGCATTAAGGAAGTTCAAAGAGAAGCATACAACAATGGCGATACAAACCTTGCAAATGAATTAGGTAAGCAGTTTGAAAAAATATCAGCGACAGGTGTTCAAACGCAAGCGCAACAAATCACTCAAACTGTAACGAATAATCCTAACATTGGAGAAGATATTTCTAGAGGTATTAACAGTGCATTGGGTAATTATACCTCCGCTCCAACAGCTATTAACTATGACGAAGTTCAAAAGGCCATGGCAAGTGCTATTGAAGCTACAGATGCAGATGGTAATAACGAAACCGCCTCGCTACTTAGACGACAATTAGATGTTATGTCGCAAACACATAATAGAAATTTAGGTGCTAATTTTGCACAACAAGTTCAAAGTTCATTAGGTAGCTTATCTAATAACGCTGATATTAAAACCTTAATTGACAAGTTAAATGTTGCGAATAACACTAATGAAAGATTAAACATTACTCGTGATATTACAGATAGTGTGAAAACTTTAAACGCTATGGATCAAGTAGATACTCAAAAGTTAACTGATGCAGTTAAAAATATCAAAGGAGTAAAATAAATAAGAAAACTCGGTAAACGTTGATTTTACCGAGTTTTTTAACGTTCAATAAGTTTTATCAAAAACTAATTATTTATTTTTGCAAGTGTTTAAATTTACTATTAATTTTGCTATAATTGAGGTATGAAAAAAAGAAATAAACAAAATTATTTTATTTTTACTTTCGCTAATTTTTCGGCGAAATCTTTACCGGGTACAGTTGCAACGTTGGCTACTACAACTCTTATTATGCTTGTCTACGGTGGACTTTCCTTGGTACAAAATAAACCATCTAGTGTTACGCCACTAAAACTACAAACATCCCCTGATTGGGTTTTAACAATTGGGATGGCTGTCAGCTTAATTGTGGCGATTGTTTTTACAATTTTTATAGTCAAAAAAAGGGAGATGTCAATTTACACAAAATATTTAGGCAGTTTCTTAACAGTGATGACAGCAACTAACTGGATTGGAATGATCATGATGTATCCATCTAGAAAGGTTACAACTAAGGCAGTTATCCATATGGTTAACGTTACCTATGTTTATAACTATTTGGTGGTAGCTACTTGTGTTGTCGGCATTGTATGGGGCGCTTTTCTTACTAAGAAAATGTTAAAAAAGACTAATTGGTGGCTTTTTGTCGTATGTATTCCTTATTTTGCAGTTCTAAATCAAGTTGCAATTACGATTGCAGGATTAACTACATTAACAGGTTATAGCGATTATAGCCCTAAAATTGTAAAAATAATAATTAACACTAATAAATATGGTGATATTAACTTAATGAATCAGTCACTTTATTATTTGATTACCTATCAAATAATCGCACTCATTTTTATGTTTGGGGGGAAAATAATTGTTTTTGTTTACACTAAAACGAAAAAAAGAGTCCAAAAAATCCAAAGAAAACTCGAAAAAAGAAGAAAAGGTATCGAAAGATAGGGAAAAGAAAGGGAAGCGAGGATATCGTCCTAAGTATAAAAAACCTGCTGATGAAAAACTGCACTGGGTTATGCCGATTATACTTGCTTTATCTGTTGTCGGTATAATGGCCTCATTCATCATGATTAGGGCTAACATATCGTCTTATAACGCTAGAGTACTACGTTCATCCATGGTTAAAGGTTCTAATTTACCTTTGTGGGGGGGAAGTACAGATGGGAAATTGACCTTAGGTAATACCGTTTTAAGTGAAGATGGTAAAACTTTGGCAGTTCAAATTAAGTACGATGACGTCGCACACAAGAAGCTATCATCTTTTGGTACACGTTATATCTTGCGTTTAGTTACAACACCAGAGAATGATTTACCGGGTGTTAAGCTACGTTACGGGATGTTTGGTACTGACAGTAGCGGGGTACTTACAATACACAGTGATAGAGGTTTTAAAAATCAAGCTTTTATTGTGATGCTAGTTGACCGTGGTTATTTAGTTACTTCAGACGATTTGAGAGAAGGAACAGATTCGATTAGTGAATCGGATATTGACAAGTCTATTACAGCACAATTAGCAGGAGATGATGAAGAATCATCAACTACTACAACACGTAAATCTCAAACTACTCCGCCTATTTTCTATATGCGCTTAAACGCTCACAATGCTAAGAGGTCAAAAGAAAATTGGAAAAACGACAGAGACGTTGTTAACTCTTTATTTATAAAGGAAAATATTTCTAAAAAGAAAAAGACATTGGCTTCTTTAAAAAAGAAAATTAAGCGAGGCAAAAATACGGTAGTTGAAATGAATCGTCGTTTAGCTGAAAACCCTGATGACGAAATTGCACAAGAACAATTACAAGATATTAATCAGACCCTTAATGATTTGAATGCAAGTGTTGCAACCTATCAAGCTTCAATTAAGAAACTGCAGGATAGCGTCATTAAGAAAGACGTTCTTGATCCTGAACAAACTAAGTTTACCCGTTTCTCAGTTTCATCCCTTGATATTGAGCAGTAGGCATTAGGGCAAGAGCGAAAATTAGGGATGCTCATGGTGAGTTTTCTAGGTTCGATTCCTAGCATCCCTCTAAAAGCCGTATAATCGGTTAAATTTCACAAGAAAGGAAAATGTGTTATGCAAAAAAACAAAGTCACTCCAGATGAGATGTATCTTGAGTTGAAAAATTTTTTCAAACAAAATCCATCTCTAAACTATGATGAATTTTTAGAAGAAGTAGACCGTATTCATACCGATGTTTTAGAAAGAACGTTGCCTAAGTTTAAACCACTAGAAGTAACAGGTGTGCATAGAAATAATTCAAAGACTTTCCGTGCAGATATGCAACAAGAACAAACTAAAGTCAAGAAAGACGAAAGCACTATTGGTATTGGTTTACCTAATTTTTAAAAAGTAGGTGTGTAAATTGGGATTGACAGTCAAAGAAATAGCCGTCAAATATGATTCACCAGTCGGCACTGTATACTACTATATGAACAAGTTAGGCCTTCTTAAAAAATCAGGTTCAGGCTCCAAACCTAGGCGCTATGGAAAAGAAGTCGTTGAACGTGTTGGAGCAGTCCTCGATGAGGTTAAATATAAGAAAACAATCTCTAAGGATGCTGATTATTGGAAGAAAAGAAGTAAACGGGTCGAGAAAAGTAACGAACTGTTGAAAAAGAAAATAAAAGCCTATTCTGAGTTACAGGAAAAACTGGCACAGATAGAAATTTTAGAAAAAGAATAGAAGAAAGAAGTTAGATAGAATGGAAAGACAACAGTAACCACTCACTAAAGTAAGGGGCTTGAAATGAAAATTTTAAGCCTGCTCACTTTGATGAGGATTCTGGAGCAATTCAGAATTTATTGTCTAGACTGAGTTATTTATGTAACTACGTTATTTTAGTCATCATACCTTGGAATGATACCCTAGTTCTAAGCTCTATGGAGGCTCTGTAAACAAGGATGAGGTTAACGTCCTAGTCAACCTTGTTAATAAGCTAAAATAACCTTGTCGAAGGGTAACCACATGCAATTATTAGTTCTCTGATAATTACGTGATAAGGTCATAACTACCTTATAAAAAATGAAAGGAGAAAAAATGCAAAATCGAGTTTTTGTTATTAATAAGCATGGTGAAGCGTTAATGCCTTGTAAGCCAAGAACGGCTAGAAAGTTATTACAAAGCGGTAAGGCTAAACCGATCAAGAAAGAACCATTCACCATTCAATTATTATATGGTGCAAGTGGATATAAGCAACCAGTTAAGCTAGGTGTCGATAGTGGGCAACGGCATATTGGGCTTGCGGTAACAAGTCAAGATAAAGTCTTCTTTCAAAGTGAAGTTGAATTACGCCAAGACGTTAAGAAATTACTCGATACTAGACGTATTTATCGTAGAAGTAGACGAAATCGTAAAACTAGATACCGTCAAGCAAGGTTTTTAAATCGCACTAAAACTAAGAAAAATAACTGGCTACCACCGTCCGTACAAAGCAAAGTTAATAACAACATTAACTGGATTAAACACCTGTTATCGGTGTTACCAAACCCTGAATTACACATCGAAATTGGTAAATTCGATATGCAAAAGATGAAAGACCCTGCCATTAAAGGTGAGGGCTATCGAAAAGGCGACTTGTACGGCTATCAAACGGTTAAGCAATATGTTTTAGCCCGCGACCAATATAAGTGCCAAGTCTGCAAGAAAAAAGGTGGCAAACTAAAAATTCATCACATTATTTACCGCTCCTTAGGTGGTACTAATGTACCATCGAATTTATTAACAGTCTGTGCGGATTGTCATACAGCTAAGAATCACGCTGAAGGTGGTAAATTATATGAATTATGTAAGAAGAAAAAGAAAGTAACTAAGCCTTTGAAAGGTGCAACTTTTATGAATATCTTACGTAGACGGTTGTGGACTGCTTTTCCGCAAGCTCACTTCCAATACGGAGCATTTACCACACTTCAAAGAGCGGATTTAAGCTTATCTAAATCGCATTACAACGACGCAATCGCTATTAGTGGCATCAAGAAGATTAATTCTAGGCCTACTAGCGTTGTGATGTTTAAGCAATTTAGGAAAAAGAAACGTTCTTTACATGAAGCAACTGCTCGTAAAGGACGTAAAGCCAAAAACATAACCAGTAAACGGAATGCTAAAAATACTAAATTTGCTAAAGGATTTTGGCTTAATGATTATGTCAGAATCAAGAACAGTAAATTTAAAGGCTATATTAGTGGCTTTACAGGGAGTTCTTGTTATGTCAAGGATTGTCTTGGTAATTATCTGACTCTCAATACGTACAAGCAAACAAACTTGTCTAATGTTGAATTCATTAATCATAGAAACAATTGGTGTAACACCAGTATTTCCGAACAAAGATACGTTATGGAATAAATAAAAATAGAAAGAAGTCAGCTTTTTTATATGTTACGAGGGTGATGCTTATGAAAAAAACATTAGTAAAGTTGTTGTTAGTACTATGACTATAGCCACATCTTTTTTGGGATTTTTATTTTCGGGAATATTGTTTGGACTTGTATTGCCTAATTGGTCAGAATTAAGTCAAACGGCAAAAAACACTTCGTTTAGCATCCCTAGTTGGTTGTTAAATTTAGGAATATGTTTAAGCTTCATTTGGTTGTTTTTAATTATTGTTTTTGATAGCAATGAGGATGAATTCTTTTTTAGGGCAATTTTTCATGATAAAAACGGTAAACGTTACGCTAAATACGCTAAAACTATAACTGCATTAATGACTGCTTTTAGTATTGTTTTCTTTGTTTTTACCGTATTATCAATAATTGCAATTTTCACACTAAAAGGTGCTTTAAGCATTGCTAGTTTTTTAGTTTGTTCAATTCTTGTTGCTATGTCTGTAATGTCAATTTTTGGTTTGCGAAAACTATGGAGGGTTTTATGAGAGAAGATGCTAAAAAGAAGCTAGAAGAATTAGGTTTTGAAATTGAATTAGTTCACGGCGGTCAAGCAACTGTAGATGGTGAGTCTGAAGAAGGCTTGTTACTAAGAATTGCTAAAGGCACTGAGTATCATGTTAAATCAGATGATGTTACACTCGTTATTGTTCATCTAGACAATGGTACAGTTGACTTTGTGCAAAATATATGTCTAGCAGACTTAGAAGGTTTAAAACAATTCAATGAAGTTGCTGAGCTATGCTTTAAGTTGTTAGATTGCGAGAGGGATGAAATTTTTGACAGAGATTAAAAAATCAGACGATGTAGAACAAGAGATGAATGATTTGAGGCTAGTAATTCCTGCAGATATTGATGAAAAATATAATTATTCGATGTCAAAGGTTGAAGCCTCTAATGTTTTAGTGGGTTATGAAGATACTTTACTGAAAATTAACCAGAAACTAGAACAAGTTATGACTCGCAATATTATTTTGGTTGGGCCACAGGGGGTTGGTAAAACAGCCACTGTTGAGAAATTTACGTATGATCACCTACAATCACAGACACCTGCGTTAGTGATTAGGGTTGCTATTGAAAGCATTGGTGCATTACCCGGTAGGACAATGGTTTCTCGAATGGAAAGTTTAATGCGGGATCTAGTTAAAATTGAATATCAAACTTTGATTTCAAACTATGATGAATACGAAAAAATAGATGTAACGGGAATGACTGAAACTGAAGTTGAAAAAGTTATAAACAGTACACCTCATGCTTTAGTAAGCGTATATGATAAAGTGTTTTTCAAAGCTAATAAAATTAGCTTACTTGGTTTATCATCAAAAGAAATCAAAGACCTTTTAATAGATAATAAAGGGGAAAGAATACAAACTGATGTGTTACATCTCGAAAATGAGCAGATTGATTTATCTGTCTTATCAGATGTGCAAATTGATGTATTACTTAAACAAAATCCCACAGCTGAAAGGGTGCAAACAGATACTTTTTCGTTATCCGTAAAAGAAGAGGATGGTAAGTTTACTCTTGACGGTAAGAGTTTATCTAAAAAAGCACTAGAAACCTTACAAGAACATAATCAGGAGAATTTTGAAAGCTACACACGCTCTGTTGTTATTAATAATCGGTATGACTTGGCCATTTTTATTGATGAGGTTCACAAGTTAAATAACTATGGGGAATCAGCAAAAGGGCAAGGATCTTCTGGGGCAATGAACGCCCTCAAAGAAGGGATGGCTCGTGGTAAAGCTAAGCTTATCACCGCTACTACTGATTATGAATACAAAAATAGTATTGCAAAAGACGGAGCGTTTGAAAGGCGGTTCTCTAACGTTGTATTAGTTCCACCTACTGATGAGGTTACAGTTCAAATCGTAAAGAGTCAATTGGCAGACCTCACCAAGAAGTGGGACTACATTCCTAAGTTCAGTGACGGGATTATCAAAGAAATTGTCACGTTATCAACGCAATTGATAAGCAATCAACCTCAGCCTGCTAAGTCATTAGCTGTCATGGATGCCATTTGTGGAATTTGTCGTGAAGAATACCACCGTACAGGTGAAAAAAGGGATGTTACTCATCAAGATGTAGTAGAAGCTTTTGCGGGAGTCGGAATCAAGATTGACTTAAACATTAATTCAAGACACGTGCAAAAAGTTATCAGAAGACGAGTTAAAGGTCAGCCTTTAGCAATTAATACTATGGTTGGTACAGCTCGGAAAGCTCGGTTTACTAAGCGTGATTATCGTAAACCAATTATGACGCTACTATTAGTAGGAACTACTGGGATTGGTAAAACCGAATCGGTTAAATCTTTAGCTGAGGCTATTTTCGGTCGGGAGGATGCAATCTTAACGCTCAATGGTGGTGATTACTTAACTCCAGAAGCGGTCACAGAAGCTACTCAGTTTATCGGTGATAGTGTGCAAACAGATAAATCAAGAATCATCTTAATCGATGAAATTGAAAAAGCTGATAAAAATATGGCCAAGGCGTGTATGCGACTAATTGATGATGGTATTGTCCGTGATAGCCACGGAGTAGAACGCTCACTTAGTTCATGTATTGTTATTGCAACTTCTAATTTGGGTGCGAGTCAAATTGCTAAGTCAGCTGAAGCCATGCACTTAGATGAAATTGATACACCGGATGTGTTAACAGCATCCCTTGAAGAACAATGGCGAGATCAATCAATGAATATTCAAAATGCCTTAGTTACTGGGAATGAAGGAGAAAATAACGGACTACCTCCTGAATTTTTACAACGGTTTAGTATTATTCCATTCTTCCCACTTCAACCTACTTCATTTGCAACAATCGCTAATATAAAGCTGAATAAGTTTGCTGATGAAGAAAGAGAGTTAGGTTTTGATGTTAAAATTCCAGAAAGTTTAACATCTGAGGAATGGAGTAACTACGGGTTAGACTTTAAACGGTTTAATAATGTTGATATTGTATCTGTCATGATTGCTAAAGATATCATAAGTAAAGATGCTAAAAATATCGGTGCTAGGGCAATTAATAACTATATTAACGATACAATTAAAGGAAAACTGTCTGTTGCTGTTGAATATCGTTTAGAAGAGAACCTTCCTATGGATGGTTACTTCACCATTAATACCAACGGAAACTCGTTAGCTGAAACTACGTCAAATAAGATGGCTTCTGTGATGGTTACTTATACCGATACGGATGAAAGTGTTTGGATTGTAGATGAATACCACTTTGTCGATAAGGAGATGACAATTCCTGTCTACCGTGATGTTTCGGGGATGAAGCGAAGTGATATTTGGGACTTAATCACAGATGAATCAGCGAAAGATGAAAATGTCGAAAGTAAGATATCAAATACTGATTTCTTCGCCAATTACTAAATTCTGTCAATACTTGTCTTTCTCGATAGTGAAGATAAGATAGTTGATGTGATTATAGGAAGTTAATCATACTTTTTATGGGATGGCAGCCCTATCGAAATGCCGATAATCATTATCATTGTCAAAGGTGATAATGATATAGCTTATTGGGTCAACGGGAAGGCTAGTAACAATAAGCAATCAGAACAAAGAGAAATCTAAAGATTAGCGAATACTCGTGCCAGAACAAGTACGTAATTCGATGTCGGTAGACGACTCATTATTGCTGATCGCTTGCGGTCAGCTTCTTGTTTTAAAAATGTGTCATAGCTTGCTATTAATAAATAGACTGTTATGATTAGGCCAGAAAGTATGGAAAGGAAAAAAGAATATGACAAAAGCAAACAAATTTATGACAGCAGATGAAAAGGAATACCGCAGACAAACAACCCTTTTTTTAAAAGTATCTAATTACTCAGATAAAACAATTAAGTTCATGTTTGATAACAACGAGGAGAGTATCAAGAAATTCGGAGTGAAGGATAAAGCGGGTAGCTTCTTAGCAACTCCCGAAACTATTGGACATAAAATGATTGACTGGTACATGGAGTACTTGATTAGGGAAGAAAAGAAAAAGCAAGCAACACAACAATTAGTCGGATAACCCTAAAATAAGGAGAAATTAACTGTTAACGATAAAGTAGAATAAAGTGTCATTTTATTGAATTATATGTTATTGATAAATCTTTGAAAGGTGGTGAAAATAATGGTTGTTAGAACACAAAAAGTTAGATTATACCCTAGTCCTCAAATGCAACAGGTCTTAGATGATTTATGTGACTATCGTCGTTATTGTTGGAATCAAGGCTTAGCACTATGGCAAGATTTGTATTTCAACCGACAAGTTATGTTTTCTGATGAGCTTAAACAAAAATTGCAGTTATACGCAAAGGAACTAAGAAAGCCTAAAGCCAAAAGAAAAAGCATTGATTTTACTTCAAAAGAAGCAAACTTGCTTGAATTGTGTCCTAGTCCTAGCGCTCAAAATGTTAGGAATATTATGGTTAATGAAAAACAAGATTGGCAAGATAAACTTTCAGCACGTTGTTTACAATTAGCTATTAGTGACTTAGGTAAAGCGTGGGCTAATTTCTTTAATAAGGCTCAGCCAGATTGGGGCATGCCTAAATTTAAGTCTAAGAAAGCTCCTAGACAAGGTTTTAAAACTGATAGAGCACAAATTATCGAAAATAAATTGTTATTAGACAGACCACATTATGCTGATATTTCTAAAAAAGATTGGCAACCAGTCAAATTTAAAGGAGCTAAAACCTTAAACGGCAAATTAGGTGTGGTTTCTGTTTATCGAGAAAATGGAAAATATTATGCTTCATTGCCCTTTAAAATTGAGGTTCAAGAAAAAGGTAAAACTGGTAAGAAAACGGCAGTTGACGTTAATGTTGGACACCTTAATTACACCGAAGGTGTCATTGACACTTTACCGCAAAGACTTGAAAAACTTTACTTGCGCATCAAACATTATCAGCGTTTATTAGCTCGTAAGCGGAACGCTAATGGTAAATTAGCTACACAATCAAATAATTACGTTAAAACGAGAGCCAAGTTGCAACGTGATTACCGCAAAGTAGCCAATATTCAGCATGACCTGATGCACAAATTTACAACTAAATTGGTTGGTCAATACGATACCATTGTGATTGAAGATTTAAATGTTAAAGGCATGCAAATGAGCCATGTGGCCTCCAAAGGTTTACAGCGTTCAATGTTTGGCTTGTTCAAACAAGTTTTGAGCTATAAATGTGACTGGTATGGCAAGGAATTAATCTTAGCCGACCGCTTTTATCCTAGTACTCAACGCTGTTCCCATTGTGGACACGTTAAAACTGGTGAGGATAAAATTACTCTTGTCGGTAATAAAAAACACGGTACTAAGCACAATGAATACATTTGTTATGAATGCAACTTCGTCTGTGACCGTGATGTTAATGCGGTGATGAATTTACTTGCATTAGCGCAATAAATAATCTATTAAGTGGGCATGGCTATTAATAGACGTCTTAATGTTTCGTTAAGACGTATGCCCTTAGAAACAGTCGTTTCTAGAAAGCTATAAGAGTTGGTCAATGTCTGCATTCTTTTATTAGAATGTGGGGAATATTAATGTTGACGATAGTGAATAAAATTAAGAAAGGAAAAACTATATAATCTTTCTAATAATATAGAATAAGGTACTCGACATTCTATATTATTCTACATTTTATATAGCAGTGGCGATGATTATGAGAACAATCAACTTGACGATGCCAATCATCATCGAAACAGATGGCATTACTAATGAATATGATACGCTGAGTTACTCAGGGAATGCTTATAATGGCACGTTAGCTATCTTACTGGAAAACAGTTCTGATGTGATTGATTATAGGTGTCTAAACGATACACTTTATGGAGTAATCGGTGGTGAGTATGAATTTCACACTTCAGAAGATGTTCCTCAGTTTGTATATGATGAGTTGGAAAATCAAGGATTTATCACAAGAGCAAAGAAGGAATGTTACTGCTTGAAAATTGATAAAAAAGAAGCCCCCTAATATTAAATCAGGGGACGAAGTTAGATAGAATGTACTGTCACAGAAAGAGAGGTAACTCTTTAAAAAAACAGTGATTCAGTACATGTTTATTCTAAGCGAAAAGGGGAAAGTTTTCAATAGAAAAAGTGAGGGAGACAAGATGCCAAAGTTAACAACCATTGAAGAAGAACGAAATTTTAAGGAAAAGTATGCTATCTCTACCTATAGGGACAGATTGTTTTTAGAAAAGATTAACGTTTTTGGTGATAGTACCTTAGTAGCAGAAGAATTAGGGAATGGACATATTCGCATCGAAACCGTCCTTTTAGACAAAGATGGTGTAAAATCCCTAAGTAAATTCATTGAACTCATTAAAAAAGATACAGAGAGGTAATTTTTATGAAAATGACATTAGAACAAGAAGTACAAATTAACATGCAAGCAATTCAGGATAAACTTGTACTTTTCTATTTTGATTTAAGCCACCTTATTAACTCTAAGACGCAAAAGTTAACGGTAACAAACTGTTTTGTTAAAGAGGAAAATAGTGAAATTCCGGGGGAATATGTAGGTGATATGAAAGATAATGGGACTTTTGTTATCGCTAGAAAAAATATTGTAGGATTGACAAAACCAACTATGGCTAAAGTCAAAATTGACGTTGAAATCGAGGAATTATAGCCCATGAATTATAGAGAAAACCTAGAAAGAAAAGTTATCAGCCTGTCCAATAACAAAGAATGGGATATGGCAGTTGCAGAATGGGATGTTGTTGGTGTTGAAGAAGATGATTCGTCTAGCACAACTTGTACTTGTGGAAAGCATGGGCTCAAGTATATTTTTACGATTCAGAATACTGAAAATGGTAATTTCTTAAGTCCTATTGGTAGCGAATGTATCAACCGGTTTGGTCGTGATGATCTTAGGAAAGATGCTACAGCTTACCAACAATACCTGTTCTTACTTAATTATTACAAAAAGTATAAATACTTAGAACTAAAATCAGATGTTTTTTCTAAAAAGTTGTTAAAAATGCTATTTGAAAAGGGTGCATTTAAACCTACACAATACAATAAAAATAATCCTAGGAATGATTATGAATTTCTAGTAAGTATGTTCAATAAGCGAAGTGCAATTTCAGATAAGCAACAAAAGAGAGTTAATGCTATCATGGTCACTGAAATTGTTCCGTTCATAAGGAAAAAATTAGAAGTAGGTCAACAGTAACCCCTTACTTTAGTGAGGGGTTTGAAGTGAAAACTTTAAGCTTGCTTAACTCGATTTTTATTTTGGTAATTCAACTAGAAAGGGAAAAATGATATATGGTAGAGAAACGTATTTTGACATTAAAAGAAGAAATTCATCAAATTAAAAAACAGAATGCAAATAATATTTTAGAAGAATTATCAAATACCGCACAAAATGTTAATGAAGCTGATACGGAATCAGATTGGCAAGAAATTAGCGATACATTGCATGAATTAACAACAACAGTTGACCAGATGATTGCACTCATAAGATTTTCTGATTTCATGGATCAACGAAATATTGAGAATAATAACGAAAAACAGTAAAAAACAGCAGATGTGGTATTATCCATTCAAGCTGAAAATATAGATTATAAAATTTCAAAATGCCAGTTACCTATGTTTAATTCTGGCGTATTTCTGAGGTAGGTGATAATTATGCTAAGCAATGAAGCGCTCTACGCACTCTTCAAAAGTGTAGTAACTGTTTTTGGAACATCTGCTATAACGTTTTTCTTCTTCTGGAATATTTTTAAAGTTATTGATAAAAAAACTGAGAATAAGAAGAACAATGTAGAAAGTAATGATGACAACGGCAAGCAGAAAAGAGAGAAATAAAAAATGAAATTAGGTTACTTTACAATGAATTTTCTAATTTTACCAATGAAGAACGGTAGCAAGTAGCGTTAGCTTCGGCTAGCGGACGGTGCGAATCCGTCCTATTGTTATTGGTCGTAAGACCAAAAAACAAAATATTTTTTTAAGAGGTGAATCACCGCCTTTCGACTGCTTTACTGGTGGAACAGACGCATTTATTTGCGGTGCAGGTGATGACTTGAACTACTTAAAAAGTAGTGTGAGCTATTAAAAAATGTTTTGACAAATAAATAACACATAATCAGCGTGATTTGTGTTGTGAGTTGACTTTTTTCAGGTAGTTAATGACTTGACTTAAAAAAACTGCCTGTGGTACGACAAAAAATAGCACTTCAAGATTATTGCGTTTTTTGAGTTGAGTTGTGAGTGCAATAATTCGTTAATAGTGGACGGTGCAAATCCGTCTTGTCGTATTGCTGTAAAAAAATCCTAAAGGTATTTACGAGGAGGAAAAATATGATTTTTGAAACTACTTATAAAAAGTATATGAAAGACAAACTTAAATTTACAGGTAAAATGTTAGAAGAGACTCTTGAAAATTCTCTTGAATGTAAAGTAAAACTCGTTGATTCGAGCTTTAATTACAACTTACTTCACTTTAATTTTAAAGTAAAGGGAGTGCCTAATAAAATTACTAGCTCCATGATCAACAAACTTATTGATGTATGTTCTTATCCAACTAGTGCAAATGTAAGAAAAACTTCTGTCTATGCTTATTCAGATGTCTATGATTATTCAATCGAAATCGACGCATTTTGTGATACAGATCTTGCGCCAAGTTTAGATGTTCGTCATGTTGACAAGCTTAAATTTGTTCCGCATAAATCTTATGGTCACTCGATTAATGTTCCAATCGGTATTGATGCATTAGACCAACCAATTATACTTGAGATGGGTGATTTTACACCGAACATTCTCATTACTGGGTTAGTAGGTATAGGTAAGACAACATTTGTCTTAAATATTTTGAGAAATCTAGCCTTAACAACAACTCCAGATGATTTAAAATTTGTTTTAATTGATGGTAAGGGGCATGCTTTTGAAATTTGGAAAGATAGTCCGTTTATGTATACTCCACCAGTAAATGATTGTTTGGAACGTGCAACTATACTGATTAAAAAAATCGAAAATGAGGTTAGAACCCGTATCCACTTATTCAAAGAAGCTAACGTTTCTAATTTTAAAGAGTACTATGAAGAAACGGGTGTCAAGCTTCCTGAATTATTAGTTGTAATTGATGAATTTCCTGCTATTACTAACTCATTTAAATATACTAACCTTGATGAAAGTTATAACCCGATTGATAGCTTAGAATACATTTTAAAAATAAGTAGGTCAACTGGAATTAGGTTAATCCTTGCTAGCCAATCAGCAAGAAGTGAAGTTATTGATAGTAAAATCAAAGCAAACATTACAGGCTTTATTTGTTTAGGTGTAATCGAACCTATTGAAAATGAATTGGCGTTACCTGAAACAAATATTCAGACTCATCAAATTTCAAATAATATTGAAAGAAGTAACGCATGTTTCTTTATTGAGGATAGTGTTAATAATGTTAAACTCGGTTTATTTCCTTATATTTCTGACAAGAACATCAATGAAGTCGTTCAAAGTACGATTAGAAAATACGGCATCGCTAAATATAATACAGGCAATGTAGATTTTTCGGTTAATGCCAACATCAAACAACTAAATATTAATAAATGGGGTAGTAACGATTTAGGCATTCAATTACCTGAGAAAGTTATCGAACTAATGGGTTGGAAAGATGGCTCTCAAATTTCACTAAATGTTGCTGATGGCAAAGTTGAAATTGTCAATAATCAGATTGAAAGTCAAAAAGGAGAAGTTTTTAATGAAATTAACACAAGCCAAGAAAGAATTCCTGAAGAAAAATGAAGAAAACGGTCTAAATGGTGAGGAAATTGCGGAATTAATAAAATATTACCTCGATGAAACTGAAATTGAATTTTATTATTGTGGAGTTGCTGTGAATTTTTTTGAACGTGCAAAATACAGGTATAAGTTTATCTTTAGCAATTTTTCTATTTACCTCAATTTCGATGTACGTAAAAAAACAACCCCGGATGAAGTTAAAAAGGCATTGTGTGACGCTTTTTGGAATCATTTTCGAAAATTAAAAAGTTTAAATGATGCTAATTCTGATTTCGTTGAACAGGGTTTAAAACTTTTAGTTAACATAAAAAAAGATGCGAAGAAATGACATAAAAGGTATAAATCCATCGTTAAAAACTAAATAAAAAAGGTCAAGTTTGAGTTCTTGACCTTTTTTTGCTATAATTCTATTCGTACTTCCAGTACACACTCTCTGAAAGAGAGGAGGTGATACTAATAGAAACATTTTTGTTTCAAGTGTCGCTACAATGTATTGACGGTACAGAGAAACGAACACTTTTCGTAAGTTTGCATGTAGCCTTATCGTTTCTGCTATGCTCCTTACCTTCAAGGTAAGTATAGCACAAACTTACATACCCGACAAGCGCCGTTTTTTGGCGCTTGTTTTTGTTATACCTTAATAATAAGTCGAAAAAAGACCGATGAAACAACATCAGTCACAGCTTGCCAATCCTATTGAGGGTGTCATAATAAGGTTATAAGGAATAAGAGAAAAGCATGTGTCTATCGTGATTTGTAAATGTATATATATTTTCCAAAAACGCAAATATATATATGTCCAAGTCTTGATATCTCACTTAATGACAGTCATACTAAAAGTTATAGAAGGGATGGGTGAAGGATGATAAAAAAATTACTAAACTGGCTTTTTTCCAAGGGAGAAGAAGAAAAACCTGTAAGTGAAGAAACGTGGCGGGGACACCTTGAGGAAAAAATTGATCATAACCGTAACCTAATTGAACTTGAGAAAAGCAAAGAAAATCCAGATTATAAGTGGATTAACCAACTGAAGAGAGAAATTGAAGGTTGGGAAAAAGAATTACGTTCAGGAAACTTTAAAGGATATTACTAAGATACACCCGACAAGCGCCGTTTTTTGGCGCTTGTTTTTTTGCGAAAAAGAGGAGTAAGTAGGTAATAAATCCGAAG
>NZ_AZFH01000051.1:0-15379 GCF_001435735.1 Ligilactobacillus equi DSM 15833 = JCM 10991 | reverse complement strand
GAAGACAAACTTCCTGAAGGTGTTAATCCCATTATTCACTCTGACCAAGGTTGGCATTATCAATTGGACTACTATCGTGAAAAGATTGATTCATTGGGTCTAATCCAAAGTATGTCCCGCAAGGGAAATTGTTTAGATAATGCCCCTATGGAGAGTTTTTTTCACCTTCTCAAAATCGAATCGCTATCTGAAATCAAGAGCTGTAAGAACATAGCTGAGTTCACATGGCTCTTCAGAAAGTACATCAATTGGTATAATAACGACCGAATTTCGAACAAAACAAAAAACATGAGTCCGGTTGATTTCCGAACTCATGTCTTAGCTACTTAAAATATATTTTGTCTAACTTTTTTGTTGCACTTCAGATTTAATCCAATAAGTTTTTTTACTTAGATCACGGTTCTATAAATATAGATCATAATTACCAGCTATCCTAAAAGCAGATTTTTACGGCTTTTGAAATAGCTATGCTATAATTAAAAAATGTTAAGAAAGGATGTTGATTTTATGGCTTTACCAAAACGTAAAGATGTCCCTAAAGAACTCACTTGGGACGTTACAGCAATCTATGCTGACGATTCTGATTTTTACACTGACCTTGAGGTAGCTAAGACTTTAACCCAAGAATTTGTCACTAACTACCAAGGTAAATTAAACTCTGCCACCAAAATTGTAGCAGCTTTAAAACCTTTAGAAGTAATTGAAACTAAACTTTCCTGGTTAAGTCACTATGCGTTTTTACAACAGGCTAGTGATATGACTGATCCTCATTTCAACCAATTATTGCGTGATTTTTCCCATACTGAAGCCGAAATTTCCGCCCAATTGACCTTCTTTGAAAACGAAGTGTTAACTAATGATGTGGCAACCTTAGAAGCTGTGGGAGAACTTGATACTGCTCACGCTAATTTAGTTCGGACTTGGAAGAGGTCTAAAAAACACCTTCTCACACCTGAGGTCGAACAGGTACTTGCCAGTTTAAACCCTGTTTTTGCGGGACAAGAAAATCTTTATACAACTGCACGGGCAGCCGACTTTGATATGCCTGATTTTGAAGTTGATGGGGTTAAATACCCAATGTCTTTCGTTCTTTACGAAAACACTTACCAATATTACCCAAATCCTAAAGTACGGCATAAAGCGCACAAAATTTTTTCTGACGTTTTACGTCAACACCAAAATACGATTGCAGCTAACTACTACAACCAAGTCCTTAAAGAAAAAACGATGGCCACTATGCGCGGGTTTGATTCCGTCATTGATTACCTTTTAGATGGTCAAGAAATTAGCCGTGAAATGTTCGATCGTCAAATTGACTTAATTATCAATCAATTAGGACCGATTATGCAAAAGTACGTTAAACTCATTCAGTCAGAACATGGATTGGATAAAATGACTTATTCTGACTTACAAATTGCTTTAGATCCCGACTTTACTTATCCAACTAGCTTAGATGATGCGAAGAAGTACATGACTGAAGCTCTTAAACCTTTAGGATCAGATTACTTGAATTCGTTAATGCCCGCCTTTAAAGAACGCTGGATTGACTTTGTTGCAAATGCCGGCAAGGAATCTGGGGGATTCGAAACTACACCTTATGGGCTTCACCCTTATATTTTGATGTCTTGGACAGATACTTTACCTGATGCTTACACTTTGGTCCATGAATTAGGACATGCGGGAAACTTCATTGCCATCAATAAGCACAATCCAATTTTAGCCGGTGAACCCTCTCTCTACCTTATTGAGGCGCCTTCAACTTACAATGAGTTACTCTTAACCCACTATTTTGAAAGTCAAAACCCTAACCCACGGGCTTTGCGTTTCGCCTACACCACCATGCTAACTAACACCTATTTCCATAACTTCATCACCCACCTTTTAGAGGCAGCTTATCAAAGAGAGGTTTACCGCTTAATTGATGCAGGCCAAGGTTTTGATGGTGCGAAGTTAACGGAGATTAAGATGCAGGTGCAAAAGCAATTCTGGGGTGATGCCGTTGATATTGATGAAGATGCTGGTTTAACTTGGATGCGCCAAAGTCACTACTATATGGGCCTCTATTCTTACACTTACTCCGCAGGATTAACAATTTCGACTCAAGCCTATCTCCAATACCTCGATGAAGGTCAAACAGCAATCGACCGTTGGTTGGAATTTTTAGCCTTAGGTGATCAAAAAGCTCCATTGGAAGCGGCTAAAATTGCTGGTGTCGATGTCTCCACTAAAGAACCTTTGGAAAATACCATCGCCTTCTTAGGCCAAACCGTAGAAAAAATTATTAAGCTTACCAAGGAAATCAAGGCATAGTGCTTGTTAGTGAATTTTTACAAGCCAGCCAAGGTCTTGATGACAAACGGCAGGTCGTTTGGAAAAATGAAAAAGAAAAGTATCAGGCCTTAACCCGACTTCAGTCTCAAAGTCAGGGTTACCAATTGATTACCAGTGAAGATGGGGGTATAACTTTAAATGATTTACGAATAAAGTTACAAGCTCTTTCTAAAGACGAGCATCTTTTCTTGCCCGATGAACGACCTCTGCTAGGCTACCAAATTTTTCATCCCACGATTATTTGTCTTAATTAACCACAAAAGAACCCTAACACGAGACCAAAATCTCATGTTAGGGTTCTTTTTATGCTTCGGTTACGTCATCTTTGTATCCATCCTTGTATCCATCTTGATATCCTTGCCGATATTTACTCGATGAACTACCTTCTACTTTTTCATGTTTTTTATTTTTTACTTTCTTGTCTTCCTTAGCAGCATCATAGCCAGCACGGTAGCCTTGTAAATATTGTTCATTATTCATACGACTATGGCGATGATGATTAATCATAAAGAGCCAAAACCAAGGATTAGTGATAATACTTTGATGGTAGAACCCTCGCCGATAACGCGAACTTAGCTTTTGCTTTTGAAAAATATTTTGCGCTTGCGAACGTGTATAAGAACCACTCGTAGCATTACCGGCAAAGCCTTGATGGTTAGTTGTTTGCCCTGTTGAAGAATAAGACTTATTGCTTGAGGTTCGATAACTAGCATCTACGCTTGTGGCGTTTTTACTTGGTTTCACTGTCTTGTAAGAGCCCTCAATTACCCGAGTCTTATGTGACCAAGGCCGACTATTGCGGTGATAATTGCCAAAGGAGCGCGTAGTAGTACGATAGCCTCGGCTCCGCCCGAAAGAACGTGCATTAGCAACCGGTAAAATGATTCCTAGTACTAGGATAAAAGTTGCTACCAAAAGGCTAGCTTGTTGAATTTGTTTTTTCAGTTTTAACCCACCTCAATTTTTTCGCTTTATCTAATACAGATTTATTGTATCGTAAAAAGCCCAGCACTTCAAAGGAAATGCTAGACTTCTGAATTTAATTTTGTTTTGCTAAAGCCACCGTCTTTTCAGCCAAAATAACTTGTGCATCAACAATTGGTTGGTCTGTAATTGGTTCTCTTTCTTGAGCAAGCGAAAGTTCTGTACAACCTAAAATTACGACGTCACAATTTTGTTCTATTATCATTTTAGCTACTGTATCTTGGTAAAGTTTCGAGTCGACATGATTCTTAACTTTAATTTCATCATAAATCAACTTAGTCGTCATATCCATGATTTCTTGATTTGGTCTGACAAGTTCATAACCTGCATCTAAGACGGCCTGGTCATAAATACCATGTTCAATCGTCCCTTTGGTTGCTAAAATACCAACCCGCTTTGCCTGAGGATAAATTTCCTTAATCGTAGCCACAGCTTCTTTAGGCATATGCAAGATTGGTGCTTGGGCAACCTTGCTCAATTCTTCGTAAAAATAGTGAGCTGTATTACAAGGCAAAGTATAGAATTTTGGCTTCAAAGTGTTGATAGCCTGAATATCTTCAATCATCGGAGTCAAAGGATTAGGTTGGCTATGATCTAAAATGTAAGCAGTTCGATCAGGAATTGTCGCATGGTTCAACAAAATATAGTTGAGATATTCTTGATCCTTATGCGCCGGTGTCGCCAGATTAACTTGGTGGATATAACTTTCCGTTGCCATCGTCCCCATTCCACCAATAATTGCAAAAAAGTTTTCCATTTTCTTTCCTCACTCCGCTTTTATTTGTCGTATTTAGCCAAAAATTTTTGGGCTAAGATATGATCACCTGGGTAAGGAATATCGGTTCCTCCCTCATGTAAGAACTTTTCTCGTCCCTTAGCTGCTAGGAAGACCACATCACCTGATTGAGCTTCTTTAATTGCTGCTTCTATTGCTTCTTGACGGTCGATAATCACGTGGGTTTCTACCTGTTTTTCATCTACATGTGCGCGAATTTCTGCAATAATATCACGGGGATTTTCTAAGAAATTATCATCACTAGTTAGATAGACTACGTCTGCATATTCTGTCACTGCTTGTCCGATATCAGCGCGACGTGATTGAGCTTTACCACCGGGGGCTCCAACAACCACAATTAAATTCCCAGGGTAATCATGTTTCAGGAACTTACATGCTTCGGTAATACTCAAATAATTATGAGCATAATCAACACAAGCTGTAACCCCCTTGTGATTATGTGCTAATTCCATTCGCCCAGGCACTAAGGTCTTTAGCAAAGCTTCCTGAATAGTTACAAAGTCAATGTCAACTATACTGAGACAAGCTAAAGTAGCTGCCAAAGCATTTTCATAGTTAAAAAATCCGGGGATTCTAATCCGTAATTGCCCGTTTAAGGCTACCAATTTAGCTTTTTCTGTTGTTATATCAAAGTAACCATTATCTTGCGCAACATAATGGTAATCTGCACTTTCGGTACCAAAAGTAACTATTTGGCCCTGAGCCTTTTGAACTAAGTAATCATAAACCTGTGTTTGGCGATTAACAATCACGTGTTTAGCATGTTCAACAATTTGACTTTTACAGTAAAGATAATCTTCAAAAGTTGGATGTTCAATCGGACTAATGTGGTCGTGCGAAATGTTTAAAAATACCGCCGTATCAAATTCTAAGCCATAAACTCGATTTTTCTTATATGCTTGGCTGGAAACTTCCATCACCAAATATTCTAGCCCATTATCAACCATTTGTCGCATCATCTTGAACAAATCTAAAGATTCCGGTGTTGTAAGATGAGCTTGTTGATAAGTATGACCATCTAGCATATTGGCAATCGTTGAAAATTGACCAACTTTACCAGGTGCAACTGTATTTAATAGCTGATGGGCAAAGTAAGCTGAAGTAGTCTTCCCTTTTGTACCGGTAAAGGCAATAATTTTCAAATTCTTTTGTGGGTTACCGTAAAACTCACGAGCTAAAACTGCCATTGCCTTAGTCTCATCTTTAACCATAATCGCAACTGCTTGCCCATATTCTGTGTTCTCATAAAGATTACGCGCTATAAAAATTTGACAGCCTTTTTCTAAAGCACTAGTTAAATAGTTTGGATTAAAGTTAATTCCCTTGCAAATAAAGAGGCTTTCCGGCTTAACAGTGCGTGAATCATAAGTTATATCTGAGAACTCTATGTGAGTTAAGTTAGCCGGTAAATCATAGTAATACCTATCTTGGTAAATAATATCTTTGAGTAAATTTTCTGCTTTTAAAAGTTCAATAACACGGACTAATTCCACTGTTAGTCACTCCCTTGATTGGATTTAGCGCTGTACAAAGTAACGTTTATAATTCCCTTTTAAAATGTGGAAAGCATAACGCATTAATAAGCGGTGCTTGAAACTATCCTTCTTATAAAAAGCCGTTGTCCCTTTTTGGCCTTTTTTCAAAAGTTCCATTGCCTTTTGCTTGTATTCATTATCTTTGGCGTACTTGTAGAAGACTTCTTCAGGAGCCCCCAACCAAACCTTTTGGACTTGACCATATTGAACTTGATCTTGTGGTTTATGGTAAACTTGATCGTCAACTAAAACTTCTGCTAAATTGCAACCATTTAAAGTACAGTAGTAGCTTGAACGGCCTTGACGAATGTTAATTTCGAAAACCTTAAAAATCCCATCACGTTCATCATACTTCAAATCAAAATCTGCAAAACCAACATAATTAATGCTTTCTAAAAATTTTTGAATATTATCAAAAATTTGTTGGTTTTGTTCTGGTAAGATTACCATATAGTTCCCAACCGCTGCTGGAGCTGGGTCTTCCAAAAGTGGATGACCCAACGCAATCATGCGCACCTTGTGGTCAGACCCAACATAAGCGTTAACCACACGCATATTTGAGTCATCCCCAGGAATAAAATCTTGGCAAATCATCTTACCCGTGTAACCAGCTTGGTAAATCTTAGGTAAAAGTTCATCAAATTCTTCACGTTTATCTAGAATGAAGGCTTTTTTGCGTCCTTCAAAGTGGACGTCTAGCCATTGGATACTATCAGAAGGCTTTAGAGCTACAGGAAAATTAAAAGGAAGTTCAATTGACGCAGGATTAGTCGCCATTTCTTTAGTTATTAATTGTGTTTTTGGAAAAGGAAGTCCATGTTCTGCTGCCACTTCGTAAAAACTTTCCTTGTTACCTAAGCGGTTAAACAACTCATTGTCAATATAGTTACAAATAAAGTTTTTTTGTAATTCAGCCACATGCTTAGAAACTAATTCGCTATAACCATCGCCACAAGCTACCAAAATGTAAGTTGTATCTGCATCCATTGTTTGCGTAAATTTTCGCAAAGTTTCAATGAAAATAGGATCACTATTAAAGTTCTCAACTAAATTAACATCTACAATCTTACTGTATTTAGTTGTCGCTAAAGCTGCTACCCCAAACGCAATACTCTTAACACCGTATGCTTCATGAAAGGAACGTGCCATCCCGTAACAATTAAAATCAGTTCCTAATAAAACAGGTTGTATTTTAATATCTGCCATAAGTTATTACCTTCAATTCTTCAAAATATATTATTTATGGTCCTTGTTCATCTCTGAACAGTTATACAAGGTAAAATGTACCATAAGAAAACCTTTTCACTCAAGGGGGTTATCAAAAAAATAACCTAATTCTCATGAATCAGGCCATTTCTTCTTATGCTTCCTTCACGGCTGGTTTAAAGTTATCAATAAAGTACAACTTATACCAGATTAAGAAAGTATAGATTGTCCAAAGCTTCCGACGACCGTCAACTTTACCTTCAAAATTGTCATCGGCTAATTGCAAGAGCTTGTCTTGGTCGAAAAATTCCTTCACAAAATCTTGGGCAAATAAGTCACGAACTTGTTGGTAGTATTTTTCTTCCCGTAGCCAAGCTCGGATTGGCACAGGGAATCCCATCTTAGGCCGGTGTGCCCATTCCTCTGGTAAATTACGGTTGGCAGCTTCTCTAAAGGCCCATTTGGTCCCCTTGTAGTTAAAAAGGTATTTGGTTGGCGTCGTTTGTGCAACAGCCATAATTTCTTTATCTAGCAATGGTACCCGTAATTCTAAGGAGTTAGCCATACTCATCTTGTCGGCCTTCAATAAGATATCTCCTGGCATCCATTGATGGATATCCACGTACTGACGCTTAGCTACTTCATCAATATCAAGGTCTTCTACCTTATCAAAGAATGGTTTCAAGATTTCATCCACGCTTGGACCGCAGTCATATTCCTGCTTCAAAATATCACTGGCTTCTTCAGGTGAGAAAATATAAGCTTGACCTACGAAATCTTCACGAGCAGGTGCTAAAGCGTGGTAGAGGTGTAAACGACCGTGGAAATTCTTTGCGTTTTTGAGCTTTTCCCCCAACGCATAACGTTGCTTACGTGGTAATTTCTTTAACTGGTCAGCTAACCAACGAATTGCTTTCGAGTTAGTATTGAAACCATAATCTGTATAACCTGCAAAGAGTTCATCGGCCCCTTCTCCAGATAACATTGCCTTGTAACCATTGTCCTTGGCTAACTTAGTCAAGAAGTACAATGGTACTACTGAAGGATTGGAATCTGGTTCATCTAAATAATATTGAATGGTTGGAAAAGCATTAAATGCCGTTTCATTTGTCAACTTCATATCCGTATTCTTCAAGCCTAAGCGTTTGGCTAATTCACGGGCATCCTTAGTTTCATCGTAAGTTGAGTCAAAACCAATGGAGAAAGTCATGTCTGGGCGCATCATAGCTGTTACATAACTAGAATCAACCCCGGCTGATAAGAAAGAACCAACCTTGATTCCTTCATCTGCAAAACTGTGGGCCTTAACCGATTCCTTCACAGCGGCTTCAATCCGGTCTACAGCTTGGTCAAAGTTCATATCTTCAGCTTCAAAGTTCGCATCCCAGTATTCTTCAATCTTTAATTGACCATCCTTGTAGTGGAAAAAGTGGCCAGCAGGTAATTTGTAAATACCCTTGAAGAAAGTTTCTTCAGTAGCAGGATATTGGAAAGTTAAATAAGGTTTTAAAGCTTCCTTGTTTAATTCCAATTTGAAGTCTGGGTGGTCTAAGAAGGCCTTGATTTCAGAACCTACAAAGAAAGTTTCTCCGATTTTACCGTAGTAAACAGGCTTAATCCCAAAATGATCGCGCGCACCAAAAAGTTCTTGTTTTTTTCGGTCCCAAATAATGAAACCAAACATTCCACGCAAACGCTTGGTAATGTTTTGGCCCCATTCTTCATAGCCATGCAAAATAACTTCGGTATCCGCATGAGTTGAGAAAGTGTGACCAGCACCTTCTAATTCTTGTCGCAATTCTTTAAAGTTATAAATTTCACCGTTAAATAAAATAGCTTTGGAATCATCCTCGTTGAAGATTGGTTGATTCCCACTCTTAACATCAATGAAGCTCAAACGACGGAAACCTAAAGCTGCATGTTCATCTACGAATTTTCCACTGTCGTCAGGTCCGCGGTGGATAATCCGATCCATCATTTTTTGAATAATTGTTTCTTTCATTTGTAAACTATCGTCGTTTACATAAGCAACAAATCCACACATAATTCTTCTCGTCCTCTCTAATATTACATATTGAAAAGTATACCACTACAATCATATCAATTTTCGTTAAAAAAGCAATAAATTTCCCTTAAACTAGTGAAAAAGCACGATTTTCATTTAATTTTGAAAATCGTACTTTCTTATTTTACTCTGCGATTAACTTTCTGTGCATGTTGCAAGTCAGGACCATCTACCCGACTAGCTAACGCCCAGTAGTAAAAAGCTAAGCTAGCCACAATAATGAGTCCAAAGTCACTAGGATACTTTAACAAGCCAATGCCACCAAAAGTATGGTCACCCAGATAAGAAATTAAGGCAATAAAAGCTAAGTAGGCTAACATCCAGCCACTTCCCTTAAGAATTTGTCCCCAGTTAGATTGATTGTAACGAGCTTGGTAATAGAAATAAATCGGTAAACCCAATGCAATAACTCCGATAACATTAATCGTTGTAGGCCACATAGTCCAGTAAATAGCTAAACTAGTCACTACAAAAGAAAGTGGTGCAATAAAGTTTAAACCACGCAATTTAACTGGTCGTTTAAAATCGGGACGCATTTTCCGTAAAGCAGCTGCCGTTACTGGACCAGTTAAATAAGCAATTAAGGTCGAAGCAGCTACGATACTGGCTAACATACTCCAATTTCTAAAAATCGAAACCATAATCGCTGACACAACAAAACTAGTGGCAACTGCAATTCTTGGTGTCATATAACGACGATCCAAACGCCCTAACCAGGCTGGTAAGTTGCCATTCTTAGTCATAGCCGCTAGGGCCCTACCAGTTGTTGCTACAAAAGCTACCCCCGTTCCAAACGGTGAAACAAAAGCATCCATGTAAAGCAAGACTGCCAACCAATGTAAACCTAACATGATGGCCACATCAGCAAACGGCGATGCAAAGTTCACCCCGTGCCAGCCACTCTTGGCCAAAGTTGCTGGATCAATTGCTCCGATAAAGGCAACTTGTAAGAAAATATAAATGATAGCTGAAATCCCGAGAGAAATAATTACCCCACGTAATATGTTCTTGCTAGGATTCTTAATTTCGCCTCCAATATTAATTACCGTTTGGAAGGCATCATAGGAAAAGATAATCCCTGAAATTGCTGTTGCTTCAAAAACTGATTTTAACCCATAAGGCATAAAGCTTTGGGTTTGACTAGTAAAATTCTCTCCGTGAAAACCAGAAATAATTAACATTACAATGGTAAGCGCTGGTAGACCTAATTTAAAGATTGAAATCAGATTTGTAAAGCGTGTTAAAAGTTGAACTGACCAAAAATTTAAGAGGGTAAAGACTAGTAAGAACAGCATAACAACCCAGAGACCGTGACTAGAGATGTTCCCATTTTCCATGAAACTTTGCGTCCACTTGGACCATTTCCAAGGCCAAGTCGACATATACTGTACTGAAGCGACCGCTTCAATAGGGATAATCGTCACCAAAGAAACCCAATTGGCCCAGGCCGCAATAAATCCTAATAAAGATCCATGACTGTACTGAGCGTAGCGACTCATTCCACCACTTTCAGGAAACATAGCTCCAAGTTCCACATAGTTGATAGCGATAATTATCATAATGACCGCCCCAATAATCCATGAGAAAATCGCAGCTGGTCCGGCAATTCGTGCCGCTTCCCCGGCCCCAAAGAGCCAACCAGAACCGATTAAAGAACTAAGAGCTAGCATAACCGCCGCAAAAAGACTGATTTTATTTTTTTTCATTAATAATTTTTCTTCTTTCTCAATTATTTGGCAAAAAAGCCTGGCAAACACCAGGTTAAGCTTTTTATCAAAGTAAAAAATCCCCGTTTTGCCACCGTATTTAGTTTACTGATGGGCCAAACCGTCGTTTCTATTCCAAGAAAATTAAACAAAAATCACACTGGTATTAGCAGTATTCCGCTTAGCGACGACTCGACCCTTACTGGGGGCTTGGACAAATGGCAATATCGTTTTTTTATATTTTTGTAATAACATGCTAACACCTCTTTCCCTTCTTTATACTCCGTCTTCTATTGTAACAAAGACTTGCTTAAGGTCAATAAAAAATTCTAAGATAAAAAGAGATGTAGTAATTAGTAATAATGGTCCACCTACGTGGCTAAAAATAGTAAAATCAGATTTTTTCTCGCTGAGTATTTGTTAACTCTTTTACTTGGCGATTTTTTCAAAAGCAAGATAAGGTTACCTTAGCTACTTTTTATTTTATAATAAAAGTTAAAATAACTTCTTTTTTATAAATAATATCCTACTCCATTTTTACTATATATCTGGTATACTATCTTTAGAATAATTTAAAGGAGTGTCTAACACCTAATGTCAAAGCAAAGATTAGTTATCAATTATGCGACTATTTTTGTTTTGTTGTTGCTCTTTGTCTTTTTTCTAGTAGATCTCCTCTTCCGTCAGATCAATCAAAATAGACAACAACAAAGCCGAGATTATGCACAGGCCCTCACCGGTCAAATCGTTAATCAAGTTGATTATGAACAAAAACTTATTCGCTCAGTAAGCTTAGACAGGCCAGCTCAACTTTCACAAAAACTAAGCCAACTTAATCCGGAGATTTTAGGAATTCATGTTAGTTCTGCTAAAAAATCTTCCTTAAAGGTTGAAAATACCCAATTAGTTCTAACAGTAGCAGATAAAAGGCAAAGCCATGTAGTTGATCTTTCTAAGTCACAATTTTTTGCGCAATTACAAAATTTCGACCTTTTTCAAGAAAACTACTACTTCAAAATTCAAAATCAAAAAGGGCAAACCATCATTACAAATTTAGAAAAAAATAAGGACTTCAATCCAATTAAAGTTAACTTTAATGTTTTACCTCAAACAACTTGGACCTTACAAATTCAACCTAGGTATGGTTGGCTTACAAATTTTGATTACTTAGCTCTAGTTACCTTTGGATTCTTGCTACAAATTACCCTCTTTATCACTATCATTTCTATTCCTGGATTTAATCGCAAAATGAAAGAAAAAATTGCTATTATGCCTGGAATGCAGGGAGATGACCTCACTATGTTGCCTAACAAAGCTGATTTCCAAGAGGAAACTGCTATCCTAGATAGTAAGGATTTACCTTATGGTTTAATCTACATTGATTTAAATTTTCTTAAATCTCTTAACGAAGCGCATGGTTATGCCGTGGGAGACCGTGTTTTAGTTGAAACTGCACAAAGAGTCACGCATATTTTGAAAAACCAAGGGCAACTTTACCGCCTTGAAGGAGACGACTTTGTAGCTTTGATTCCGCAAAAACTTTCTCCCAATGCCTACGAAAGTTTATTAGAAAAAATCGAAAGCCATATCCAAAAAGAATTGCATATCAAAGGAATTTCCTTTGTTATTGATGCATCTTTAGGTTATGCTTGTTATCCTAAGGACGGTAATACCGCAGAAGAAATTTTAGCTGCTGCTGGTCACCAAATGCATAAGGAAAAAATCCTCAAACGTAAAGGTTAAAAAAGAACCATCAGAAAATTACGCTATAAAACGTTGCTTTTCTGGTGGTTCTTTTTATTGCTCTCGGAAATTTTTCTCTACTTTTGAAGTACTTCATCAAGAACTAAAAGATAAATTTGTCGTGTCGCTAAGCTAGCTACCTTGCGCAAAGTAAAATGCAAACGGTAAGTATTATCCCAGGTAAGTATCAGATTTACCGGACTAACATCTTGATGTACTCGCATAACAGCTTGCTTCAACTTTTGACCTAAGGAGGTCAAGGAATTATTTATAATTTGATCTATGAACTCAAAATCGGTGCGATAACCACCTTGGTCTAGCATCCTTTTTATCTTCTTACTTAAGTAGAGTACTTTTAATTTTTGACCATCATCACCAATCAAAAAGAGCCGACTGTGAGATGTAATCTGAAGTGAGCTAAGTTGGTCATATAGTTCTTCATCGCTTTGATTTTCCCAACCCATCGCTTGCATTTCTAAATTTATAATTTGTTCATCTAACAATAAAGGCCGGCCATAATAGTAACCTTGAATTTTTTCACAGCCAATTTCATACAAGAAATCATATTGTGCACGCGTTTCAACCCCTTCAGCTAACGTATGCATCCCTAATTTTTTAGCCATGTTAATTACTGACGATACAATTTCTTTTGATTTATCATTCAATTGGCGCATAAAGGCTCCATCTAATTTGATACCATCAAAAGCAAAGTCCTTTAAGGTATTTAACGATGAGTACGCCGAACCAAAATCATCCATCCAAATACTGTAACCCACTTGATGTAGACGCATGATAGCTTTCTGAATTAACTTAGGATTTTCCATCGCCGTTGATTCCGTAATTTCAATTCGTAGATATCGTCTATCAAGCCCATAACGCTGGAGAGTAGTCTCAATGTAGTCTACACAATCAAAAAATTCAAAATCATCCCGTGATAAGTTAATTGCAACTGGTACTACTGGGCGACCAGCATCCAAGGCTTGACGCAAATCCTGACAGGTCTTTTCAATTACGTACATGTCAACCTTATAACAAAGATGACTTGCTTCTAGAATAGGTACATAAATACTAGGTCCTAATAAGCCATACCGAGGATCATGCCAACGAGTGAGTGCTTCAAGACTTGACGGTTTCCCCGTTAAAACACGTACAATTGGCTGATAGTGTAGTTTTAAATGTCCAGCTGCAATTGCTTGGTCGAGGTTTTCCCGTAAATAACGAGCTTGTACCATCTCTTCTCGTAATTCTTCAGAATAGACTGTCCAATAGGTATTAGCTCGAAAACGATTTTTCCGACAAGCAGCTTGCGCAAAATCACAAGCCGTAGGCACATCAACTTGGTTTTGATAAAAATAAATCCCAGCCTCAACTTTTTGCCCCCTCCGCATCATTTCCTGATGAACACTCGCAACTAGATCCAAGGTATCCGAACCTTGATAACCTACAACAAAATTATCCGCAGCTAAACGGGTTACTAGTTTAGTAGAAAATTTTGTCTGTAATAACTGACCAAACTCTGTTAATAACGTATTCCCCTCTTCAATGCTATGGCTGGCATTATATAACTGAAAATCTAAAAAATTGAAGTGCACAATGGCCGTAATTTGTTTTTTAACCTTTTCTGTTTCCTGGAAAAAATGTACTAGATTGTAAGTCTTGGTAACCGTATCTAATTGATCTGATAATAATAACTTGGCTTCTAGTTGTTTTTGGACCATACGTCCCACAATTGTCGTCGTCAATATAGGCCCATAGCTCTCTAAAGTTGTCATAGCTTTCAAATGTGGCCCAAGAATTCCCCAAAATCCTTGCAATTTATCGCCAATTAACAAAGGCCAAAGAGCTAAGGTGGTGATTTCTTTTTGTTCTAGAAGTTTAACCAAATCAGCGTTTAAAGCCATGTCTTGTCCCACATTCTGACTAAGAACCGCTTCTTTAACCTTAATTTGATCTAAAAGAGTTTGCTTTAGCGATGCATCTAACAGTTGATTTTCTCGCGTCCAACTATAAATCGCTTGCTCAAATTCAAAATTATCTAATTCCAGGAAGAAAACCTCTTGGGCCTGACTTGCCTGCCCAACTTGCGATAAGAACTCTGTCAAAATTACTTTAAAATTACTTTTCCCTAAAATTGTGGGCATAACCTGGGTAATTAGGTGTTGGAAATCTGCCTGATAATGCATATCTTGCTTCAATTTTTTTCCCCCTTAAATTTTACAACATTGCACTACTAGTTGCGATAAACTTCCTCCCCGTAAAGTCTTTGTCCATTAATTCGGACCTTTGCTGTTAAAAGCACATTACCATAAATTTTACTTCCGCTAACTCGGGCTTGCCCCGAGACTTCAGCATGACCATGAATTTGACTGTCCTCAATTTGTGCGTCATCTTTAACTTCAACAAAATTAAAAACTTCTGACTGTCCACTAATCACAGCATGATCAGAAATCTGAGCCTTATCATAAATATGACTTTCACCTTTAATAAGCGCCGCATCTGAAAGGTCAGCATAACCATAGACTTGGGCTTGGTCAAGAATTTGCACTTGCTCACTTAGTTTAGCATGGCCAAAAACTCGACTTTGCCCTGTAATATGTGCACTGTCACTAACTTCAGCTTGGTCAAAAACTTGAGCTTGTCCTTCAACTACAGCTTCATCTTTAACGTGCGCATCACCAAAAACTACAGCTTGATCAAAAACAAAGCAAGTGCTAGTTTGAGAAAGGTTACTTTCACTTTGTAAATAGCCACCCAAATCCCCCGCTTTAACTTGTCTTTTCCCAACTTGAAAGTCCTTTACGGCTTTAATACGATATAAAATAACCCCATCAAGTGTCAATGTGTCTTGCAAAACCAATTCGTACTTCTTTCCCACTTAAAACCCTCATTCCTATAGTATTCTAGTTAATATTTTATCACTTTTTCTCATTCAAGAATAGATTTTGCATTTGATTTTTGGCAGATTGCAATAAATAAATTGAACACTTCATCGAAGCATTTTTCGCATAAAGAC
>NZ_AZFH01000050.1:0-236 GCF_001435735.1 Ligilactobacillus equi DSM 15833 = JCM 10991 | reverse complement strand
TTAGCTTTTACAGTATCTAAATGACCTGCATTAGCAGTAAATTTGTAGACATCTGACCATACATCTGTTCGATGACCTTCTCCATTGGTAGCATCAGAATAACGTGACACAATCTGATATTCATGACCAGCTACAAAGTTTAACTTAGTTAAGTCAAATTCAACATCAAATCCAGATTTGTCAGCATTATAGTAGTTCTTAAGTCTCTGCACATCAGAACGCATTACTAGTTTAGA
>NZ_AZFH01000005.1:0-4467 GCF_001435735.1 Ligilactobacillus equi DSM 15833 = JCM 10991 | reverse complement strand
ATAACTTTGGTTAGTACGCTTACTTTTAAGTCCTTCAATTCCTTGATATTTGTATAATAGACACCATTGTTGGATGGTTTTTTTATCAATTGAATACTTTTTAGAAATTTCATATATACCTTTTTCTTTAGCCTCTTTTAAAATAGATAGTTTTTGTGCTGAATTAAATTTTGGTTTTCTTCCCATAAAAAATACCCTCCAAGTATTTAGATGATTTTGTATATTTCATCTGTATACTTAGAAGGTATTATAGCCCTGGAAGTTGGGGATATTTTTTACAATCAAAACCCAAAAGAAAAACGCTAAAACATGATAAAATAAGACATAGAAAAATTAGTGTTGAAAGTAGGTAAGCAAATGACGAAAATTGGTTTTATCGGAACGGGATTGATGGGCCGAGGGATGGTTAGAAATTTAATGAAAGCAGGGTTTGAAGTTCAAGTCTGGAACCGTACAAAACAAAAGGCTGAAGCTTTGATTCAAGAAGGTGCAACTTGGAAAGAAAATGCTTTAGAATGTAGCAAAGATGTCGATTTCGTGATTACAATTGTCGGCTATCCTAAAGACGTTGAAGAAGTTTACTTTGGAAAAAAAGGAATATTTGCCGGAGCTAAGGAAGGGACAACACTCATTGATATGACGACGACAAGTCCTAAATTAGCCCAAAAAATCGCCCAAGTAGCGGCACAAAAACAAATGTTTGCGTTAGATGCACCTGTTTCAGGTGGTCAAGCCGGAGCTGATAACGGAACTTTAGCGATTATGGTCGGGGGCAAAGAAGAAACATTCAATAAAGCCTTACCTATTCTTGAAGCGATGGGAGAAAATATCCGATTGCAAGGTCCAGCTGGCTTTGGTCAACACACCAAAATGGCTAACCAAATCGCATTAGCTGGATCTTTAGCGGGTGTCTGTGAATCATTAACTTACGCTAAAAAGATGGGCTTAGATCCACAAAAAACATACGAAACCATTCGTTCTGGGGCCGCTGGATCCGCTCAAATGGATGCCTTCATGCCTAAAATGATTGCAGGAGATTTTAATGCAACCTTTTATATGAAACATTTCATTAAAGATTTAGGAATTGCGGAAGATGAAATTAAGAGTCGTGATTTCAAGTTAGAAATCCTTGATCAATTCCTAAAACAATGTCGCCAAGTTGAAGCGATGGGTTATGGGGATGAAGGCACACAAAGTTTACTTCATTGGTACGAAAAAAATAATGTTGCATAAAAGTCTATTCCAATCAATGGGGATAGACTTTTTTCTTGCACAAAAAGAGAATAAAATTATTGAAAATACTTTCTTCATGTTGTATAGTCAAGGTGTAATAAAGATGTGGAGGGAATAATTATGAAAAATACGAAGAAGTTTAGTTTATTAACCGCAAGTGCTTTGATGGCTGGTTCATTGTTTAGTGCACCAGTATTTGCCGAAACAACTGGAACAACAGGTGGCGGATCAGCTTCAACGACTGCAACAGCTGATATTAAAGGAGGCAGCTTAACTTTAAATGGAAGCTTATCTCCAATTTCATTAAGTCAAACCTTAAATGGTTCACAAATTTCAACGGATGCACAATCTTTAGGTTCAGTTGAAATTGTTGATGCAAGAGGAACAGGGGCAGGTTATTCTTTAACTGCCAGTGCAACTGCATTATCTGGAACTCATGGAAATGTTGTCTTAACTCCAGGATCAGTTGCTAAGAAGGATACTACTTCAGATGCAACTCCTACTTTAGTTTCAGGAGCACAAACACTTACAACTAATCCAACTCAAATTTTGACTGCTGGGAAATCAAGCGTTTCTGAGGGTAAAGGATCATATACCGTTGATCTTGGTTCACTTCAAATTACTGATATTCCAGCTAATGCCTATGCTGGTTCATACAGCACTACAGTAACCGTTACGCTTAACGCAGCTCCAACAGGACAAGAATAATGAAAAGAATCCTGTTGTTTTTAGGCTTGGTAGGGGGATTTTTCTTTGGAGTAAATGCGCCCATTCAAGCGGCTTCAATGAATTTTACCGCTGATCCACAAACGACCGATACTTCTAAAGGTTATTTTGATTTTGCAGCTAAACCAGGTCAAAAACAAGATTTGACGGTTAAAGTTAGTAATGTTTCCGACCACGAGATTACGCTAAATGTTGATTTCTTAAACGCCTTAGGTAATCCAAGTGGTGGAGTAGCGTACGTAAAGCAAGATCAACTTGAAAATTCAAAATTAACTGATTCAAAACGCTTAGCTAGCAAGTATTTGCATGGGCCTAAAGAAATTACTTTAAAGCCAAACGAAACTAAGATGGTGACTTATACTTTTGAGGCACCCAAAGATGTTTCTAAGGGGCAAATTGTCGGAGGCTTGAACTTTTTAGAAAAAGCTACTTCTCAAAAGATGCCGGCTAAAAATAAAAAAGAGGTTCAAATTAATACGCAGCTCGCTAAAATGATAGCGGTGGTTGCTAACTTTTCCAAGCAGCAAGCCAACTTGCAAGTTAAAGAAATGACGGTCTCTTCAAGCGCTAGCAGTCCATTTTTGAACTTACATTTAATAAATAAAGTTCCGCAAATGGCTGGGGATTTACAAGTCGATTACACTGTTAAGAAGATGTCAGGTAAAAAAATCGGCCATGCGATAACGGCTAAAAGCCCAATCGCAGCTGCCAGTGATTTTAAGTACCAACTTGCTTGGCCAGCCAAAGTATACAAACCAGGAACTTATAAGGTTGATGTGAATGTTACTTCAAAAAATCCGGATCAAAGTTTCCGCCATACCTATGTTGTGCATGTTAAAAATCAAGATACAAAGACTTACGCGCAAAAGAGCGGTCAAACAAGCGTCCAAACTCATAGTCCAATGATGATTACCATCGTAATAATCTTATTGGTAATTATTGTGGGATTAGCTGGAGTTATTGTTAGATTAATGAAAAAATAATAATAAATAAAAAAGGATAAACCTTGATAAGGCACTATGTCCTGTCAAGTATACAGTTTAAATATATAAAATAGACTATGCGGTCTGATTGCGGAATTTTTCCGCAGTCAGACCGTTTTTTGATGCATAAGCTCTCTTTGTATTGAAATATTTTACACCTTCGTCAATCAGTCTCTTTAATTCTTCAAATGATTGTGGCTGTGGGTGTCGTTCCAGCCAAAGTAGTTTAAAATCATTCCACCATCTCTCCATAGGAGAATTTTCCCATGGATGTCCAGGATGAGACATGCTATGGACGTAGTTCATCTTTTCTAAATAGTGATTAAAGGCAAGTGAACAGTATGCAGCACCTCGATCTGTATGAACCATAGGTCTTACTCCTGGCTCTTTAGAGAACGCTTTCTTAAATGTATCAATTACTGCTGATGTAGTTTCCGTTTTTGAAAGGTTATAGCTAATCACGTAACGTCCGTATAAATCTAATACCGCATGTAATCGTACTTTTTGTGGTTTGTTATCTTCAAAATATACAACTTCAGTTGTATCGGTCGCCCAAACTTCATTCTTGCTTGCACGATCAAAATGCCCAGATAATAGGTTTTCACTAATATATTCATGCTTTAATTTAATTCGGTTTCTCTTTTTCTTTCTGATATTTACACGAATATTATTATTACGCATACAAGATCTTACACGTTTTAAACCAACCGTAAAATCTAATTTTCCTTCTGCTTTCAACTGAGTGGTCATACCTAAATAACCTAAAGTAAAATTATGTTCTTTCTCCAATTCTAAAATGGCAGAGTAGAGTTGGTCTTGTTGCTTTCGATACGTACTATTACATCGTTTAAACCATTTATAATACGCATCTCTTGTCACTTTGGCAATCTTACTAAGCTTACTAATCGACCAGTGATATTCTTGATGTAATTCTTTAATCGCTATGTACTTTAATTCTTTTTCACCCCTCGATTGCGTATTTCTACTAATTTTTTTGCGAAGGCAATCTCCATTTTTTGTTGTTCTAATTGTGCTTTAAGTAGTCGATTTTCAACTTGTAAGCGTTCAAGATCATTCATTGTTGCCATAGATTTTCTTTTACCACGGTTATCACGAAGTGATTCTGGATCATTATTACTCTTAGTATATTTTTTATACCAGCTATATACTTGTGCATAACTCACATCATATTTTTCGGCTGTTCTATGGTAATTAATATCATGTTTAATCAAGAATTCAATGATTTCTAGGCGTTCTTCAAAGGTAGTTTTTCTGGTTGAATTTCTTTTTTTAGTCAAATTTAGGTCTCTCTTTCTAGGCTGATAAGCCTTTAAGGTACCTTCATTATACCGCTTTATCCAGTTATATAGTTGTCTATGGGATTTTAATCCATTTTTTATTGCGAAGTTCATTAAAGAATCTCCTGATTCCATAAATGCTGTAACTAAAGAAATTTTAAAGCTAAGAGAATAACTTTGGTTAGTACGTTTACTTTTAAGTCCTTCAATTCCTTGATATTTGTATA
>NZ_AZFH01000049.1:0-262 GCF_001435735.1 Ligilactobacillus equi DSM 15833 = JCM 10991 | reverse complement strand
CTCAAAAAGGAACTCATTTAACGATTCAAGAGCGTGGACAAATTCAAGCCTACAAATAAATGGGCTTATTTAACCGTCAAATCGCTAGGAAGCTCAATAGGGCCCCTCAAACTATTAATAATGAGGTTAAGCGTGGATGGGTAAGTACTCACCATATGCAACAACTCAAAAGCTTGAAGAAGTAATTCCTACGGAATTTATTCCATGTGAACGTGGTTCAAATGAGAATGTAATTCGTATTATTAGACGATTTATCCATAAA
>NZ_AZFH01000048.1:0-7689 GCF_001435735.1 Ligilactobacillus equi DSM 15833 = JCM 10991 | reverse complement strand
TACCATATAACATCCTAAACACTACTTAGTGTTCCCAGAAACCCGTCACTTTAGTGACGGTGTAGTTCATTACATTGATATTAATGCTCCATTTGTAAACGTGTATGTTGCTTCTCGCTATACTGAAACGTATGAACAAGAAATTGAGGAAGCTCAAAAGGGACACTTAGCGTATGCTTATGTTTACAATGTAGCTAACCCCGTATTTTCTGAGTATGGAAGTGTACAAGTTAACAAAAACTTAATTAGAATTAATTAAAAAAGCCCTGCAAAGGGGCTTTTTCTTCAAGTAGGTATGTAAAATGGGGGGTGTTTTAAAGTACGTTTTAAAAAACGTCCATTGACAAAAGAGAACAGAAAGAGTAGAATTCATTGCAAGAAGTAGATAGAAAGGGGATTAAGATGAACATAACAGTAAATTTATTAGAACAAAACCTTGACCTAACATTATCAGCATGGCTTGATAAGTTGATTTTAGCGGGATGGATTAAAGAGGAAAACCGAGAAGCTTTGTTAGAGCTTGTTATGGTAATCACAGCGGAAGCTATGTATGATTTTACAGGTGAATCTAGTGGGCCACGGATTAACTTTAATTTTATGGAAGATGCCAACAAGATTAATATTCATCAGGAAGTGGACTTTGTAAGAAGCTTAAATAGTATTGGCTTTCAGAATAAGGACACACTCCCTAAGAATTTAGCGGACTACAGAGTACCAGACGATCCTAAACGGCCATTTGAAGATAGACCAGAAATTCAGGAGGCCTACGACCATGTGTTATCTGGAGACTTTTCAGAACGAGATGCGCAACTGGTAGCAGAAAATCCACCATCCCCAAAAATTTATATCAGATTAGATAGGGGGGAGATTAGACCTTTCATATTAGATCGAAAGCCCCCATTTAATTCCTCAGGCGTTTATAGACAATTAAAGATACGTAAATACCTTTCCGAGCAATTAGAAAGCTGTATTATGTCTAAAATTGCTTTAGAGAGCGATATGCTAGTTAAAAAATCTAAGACGAAGGGGGCTTACAGACTTTTAAACGATATTATGATTAGTTCGACTTTGACGGGGAAGTACGATGATGATAAGAGTGATAAATATTTTGAAATTAAGCTATCAACTGAAGGTGAAGTATCAAGTAACTTTTTCGATGAAATAGGAGCTCTGCTAGTTCCACTAGGGGTAGAGGTTATCTCAGAAGAAAAAGGGCAAGAGAAGGTTTTTTATGAGATTAGCTTGCCAAAAGAAAGGTTTAAATTACCTGATACGTTACAGCGAAAATTATAAAAGTGGATTAGGTTTACAAAAGGAAAAGGGGATTAAGATGAAAGTTATCTTAAATGTAGTAGATGAACAAGGAATTATGTTTAAGCAATTTGAGGATGATTTTCCAGAAATTGAACATCCGTCCGTTGTAATTGATGCAGAAATTGATCCTGAACGTCACTTATTGATGATTGATAATAACTATTTGTGGGGAAATAGGAATTTCATGGTAGTAGGATCAACAACCGTTAATAACGAACGTGAAGAATGCAAGTATATTGATTATCAGAGTCATGAGGACAATTTTTCGGTGATTTTTTGTACGGATGATGTTTTCTTTGTGGACGATCAGTACATCGAGCAGTACCTAGAATGTAAAACAATCGCTAACTGGCTAAATGGTTGTCTAAATGCTTTAAATCATGAAGACAAACTTAGTGCATAAGCCGGTCAACAGACCCGTTATTAAAATAACGGGCTTGCAATGTAAATTGTAAGCATGGTTGATTAGCCTCAGTATTAAGTTACTACGTTACCACTGAAATTAGGTACTCCGGGATGCCACCCTAGTCTCGGACTCTACGCTTGCTTATTAAACAGGGCTGAGGTCAGGCCCAGTGTAAGTGAGATTTAAAACCAGTGGCTAACATTGGCGAAGGGTACACACGCATTGCTCTTCGGGGATAATGCGACTTATAACCCATTAAAGAAAGGGGTGGGCCAAGATGTCACAGAAAAAAGTTGAACATATTTATGTAGTAGACTCCAGAGGCGAACCAGTCATGCCCACTTCTCGTTTAGGCATGGTTCGTCGGTGGTTGAAATCGGGACAAGCGATTTGGTACGGAAATAGTAGGAATACTATCCAATTTGTAAGACCGATTACTACAAACGCTCAGGAGCTAACCTTAGGTGTTGATGCAGGTTTCCACTTAGGTTTATCGGTGGTCGGTAACCAACGTGAATACTATGCGTCTGAGAGTGTCAGAAAATCTGAAAAGGACAAGATTACTGCTAGACGTGAATACCGTCGTACCAGAAGAAACCGGTTGCGTTATCGTAAGCCACGTTTTGACAATCGCAAACGTCCTGATAGTTGGTTAGCACCATCAATTCAGCACCGGTTGGATTTTACGATTAAAGAAATTAAACGTTTATATAATTTCTTGCCAATTAGCAAGTTAGTCATTGAGGTGTCGCCCTTTGACAATCAAAAATTGTTAAATCCTAACATTAAACCATGGGAATATACTCAAGGCAAAATGCAAGGATTTAAAGATGTAAAAGACTACTTGCTAGCAAGAGATGTCAATCGTGATGCTTTAGACGGCAAAATCTATCCCGCTAGTCAGTTGCGAGTACACCACTTAGTCCAACGTAAGGACGGCGGTACTAACCAACCAGATAATTTAGTTTTGCTATCTGACCGTAACCATAACCAAGCTAACCATAATAATGGCGTATTAGCAAAGTTAGCTCAAAATAGGCAGAATTCGATTGATTATAAAGGTGCTTACTTCATGAGTATTTTAGCTAGTCGGTTACCTAATTATTTTGATAGTTATATTGAAACTCAAGGCTATATAACTGCCAATTTGAGAAAATTATATGGCATTGAAAAGTCACATCTGAATGATGCCTTTGTAATTGCCGGTGGCACAAATCAGTACTTACGCACCAGTAACGTGTACTCACGCACTAAAGTTGCTAATAATAATCGTAGTTTACAAAAGTTCTATGATGCGAAATATATCGACAGTCGTGATGGCAAGAAGAAGTCTGGTAAAGAATTATCTTCTGGTCGCACTAGACGCTCACGTGAAATTAATTATGATAATCAACGGATTTATCGTCAAGAAAAGGTTTCTAAAGGACGTGTATCTATTAGACGACAACACTATCAGCTGAGACCACATGATATTATTAGAAACTTAAAGACAAACAAAATTGAAATCGTTAAAGGTGTTATAAATAACGGTAATTCAGTTTTATTTCAAACTGGAAAATCAGTAACGACTAAGAAAGTTAAATGTTTATATCACATTAACGGATTAAGAGAGGAAAAAATTTAGAAATTATGTCATTTAAAAAAGACCCTTTTGGGTTTAAAAGTAGAGGGGCAATTCATCACCTGAACAGAGTTCAGGAGTCTTCTTGCCCTCGTGATAAAATTAGGGATGAAACAAGAAAAGGACGGTCATTCAACCGTCCTTTTCTTTAGTTTTAAATAACCCCCGTAAATAGTTGTTCTCCCTCTTTTAACGTGTTTAAGTCCTTTTCTTTATCTTCTTCAAGGACTTCTGCTACAAGCTTGTTAGGAGTTTTAAGGGTTAATTTATGCGCCCATGGAGAGTCATCATAGACTACAGGGGCAGTTTGTTTACCTGTGATGTAATCATTAGCAAGGACAAGATTTTCAAGGAAAATATCTAAGCCCTTATCCATAGCCTCATCAGTAATGCTCCAAACGTCAATGCGTGGGGAGCTTTCCTTAGTTGCGACAATGTAAGTGTAGTCAATTTCATAGTCTGAATACCCGTTATCTTGTAATAACTGGCGGTAAGTTCCTGCTTGAACTGGGAATAATTTATCAACGTGCCATACCACGCTTGTCCTAGAACGTGTGCCATCTAATAATTCACCCCATTCAATCCCATTTTGAGGGTAGGTGCGACTTGTTTTGAAGTCGATACAATGTACTTTCTTGTTAGCATCATCAACAAACATTAAATCAAGTTTCCCCTTGTATTTAATACCTTGATATTCAGAAGTGAACGGGGTTTCTGTGAACATTTTCAGCTCTTTAGATGCTTTAACTAAATATAGAAATGCTTTTTCCGTTTTAGAAGAATAAGACTTTAGTCCATATTATTAATGTAGTGAAGAGGGATATTTATATATATGTGAGGACGTAAGAATGTTGATATATCAAATAAAAATTAAGTATCCTAATATCGGTGTTTTATGCACTAATAAGTTTTGTTATTTTTTGTCAAATAAAATTTATCAATAATATATAGTAATAAATAAAAATAATAAAAAATAAAAAATAATGCCTTTTACTCGTAAAAACGTTGACAATTCAACAAAATAGATATAACATATGAAATATAGTTAGATAGAGCTATGATAACGAAAAAGAATTGAGGTAACAAAGAATGAGCAAAATTATTTTTGGAATTGATTTAGGTAATAAGCAGACAAAATTATATGATGGCACTCATACTTACGTTATGCCATCATCCTTATTACCGGCAAGTAAAGTAGAAGGTGGCTTCTCACTGGGGAAGTCGGATAATATGACAAAATTTGAAACCAAGATCGCAAAAGGTGGGTCTTGGTACTGGGGCCAAGGTATTCTCACGTATAGTAAGGATGAACTTACAGACTCGCTTATGCACGATAACAAGCGGTATTCATCCCGTCCTTACCAAAATCTGTGTGAATTATCCCTAGGTCAACTAGGAAGGAACTATGTAGAAGCCAAAGACGGGGTTTTGACCGTTGATTACGTTATTGCAGGTCTCCCTAGTGATGACTGGGAAGCTAAAGGAGATGCAAACGTCAACGAAGTGAAAAAGAACTTCATTGGGAAGCATCTGATTAACGTTGATGGTGAATCCTTAACGATTGATGTTAAGGACTGCTTAGTGTTATCACAATCCTTTGGAACGTTGTTGAGCATTGTTTTTGATGGTGCAACGTTTGATGGAAAAAAGGAAAATACTTTCACTAAAGAACAAGTTGAACTTTCTCAGACAATTCAAGGAGGAACGATTGGCGTCGTTGATATCGGTGGCGGTACGGTTCTTCTTGATACGTTAAAGAATCACAACCGGTCAAGTCAAAACCACAATCAATATAAAGTGGGAGCTAATACTTTATATGAAAATATTGCTAATGCTGTTGGGACAGAACATAATTTTACGGCTGATGTTCAAACAGTTGAATTGGCTCTCAGGGATGGATTAGAGGATGGCGAATTTGCTTACAAGCGATCCGCACTGAACGTATATGATATGACAGATATCGTTAACCAACAAATTGATGACTGGTCTTATGACTTAGTAGATAAGATCCGTCACACATTCTCGAATTTGGGTGATATGGACTTACTCTTAATTACAGGAGGCGGTTCTGAATTGGTTAATAAGGAAATCATCGAAGAAGAATTCGACGGTAGTGTTCATGTTAAATTTGTAGAAAATCCAGAGGTTGCTAACGTCAAAGGATTCTACTACCAAGGTCAAATTCTATCTATGGATGCAAAATAGGGATGTGTAGACTATGGCAAGAGCTAAATCAAAAAGCAATGCCTCATCTAAGACTAAGACAATCTCGATTTCATTATCACGAAATGATAGTGATATTTTAACTTTCTTGGATAGGCTAGGAGAGGTGACGGGTCTTAATCGTTCTGTTCTTATCAAACATGCTGTGCGTGAGTATAGCAAAGAGATTATGAGAACAGGAACAATGCAAATTCCTATTAACCCTGCTGTAGTTGGTTCGGGGTCTTTGATGGAATTTGTAGCTCCTGAGTCGCAAGTTGAAGAACAGGTAACGGTTAAATCTCAAAGTGAGCCACAGAACACGCCTCTCAACACAGAAGAAACAGTTACAGATGAATCTACAGAAAATACTGTAGAACAACCTGCTAAAAAGCGTAGAGCAAGGCGAGAAAAGGATGAGCAAACCATTACCGTATCTGACGACATGTTTAAAAATATGCTTGGGGCGGGGATGAAAGTCAAGTAGTCCTGCTCACATCAAAATTACCAAGTGGGCATCCCAGATTATGAAACTGGGATGTTTTTTAATTTTATAAAGTATGGTTTACTTCGTCTGTAATACTTATTTATTAATCTGAAAACACTATTTATATAAGTGTTTATGGCGAATTTTTTTACCAATAAATATAGAAAATTGTTATTAGGTACATCCATAAGTTTTAGAAAAAAATATATGGGATGTTAGTTGAAAATTAATCAATTCCATAAATGTAAACTAATTAACATATAAGAAAGTATCAATATTTAATCCAAGTTATTTCTGTAAGTTACATTGACGAGGTATACTACAGTCGCTTAAACTTAAAGAGATTTAAGATAGAAAAATAGCGAAAAGAAAAGTCTAGTAAAAACTAGATGAAATTTGTGAAGGGAGAAAAGTAATATGGTTCGAAAACAACAAAGTGAAGAAAGGTTTTTGAGAGACAAATTAATTCAAATTGCTAAAATTGTGGGGATGAATAATGTTGACATTGCAAAGGTTTTGGGATTAACACCTCAAAAAATTGGAATGGTAGATATTAATGATAATCCACCAGAAATCAATGCCTTTATTGAGGGAATTATTTTCACCTATTCTAAACCTGATGAAGACGGAATGGTGTCACCAACCCTAAAGGATTTAAAAGAAAATTACACACCAGAACACTACATGAAGTGGGTTAAGAATGCGTCAGATGTTTCAATTCGTACTGAACGTAGCAGAATTTACAGTGTTTTACGGGAATCTAATCCAGAAGATAAAAATTTCATTGTGATGCTAACGTCAATTAACGCACTGTTATTGCGAGAATTGGATATCAGAAAATACACCCGTCTAGTAAAAGAGTCTGCCACCTTAAAAGATGCAGAAAGACGATATGATGCTAAAAAGCGTCAGTTAGCTAGAGAATTGGCTGAAAACGTAGAAACTAACCGCAAAAAAGAAATTCATGCAGAAAAGAAAGCTGAAAAGGCAAAGATGGAGTCGGACAAACGTATAGCTGCTCTTAACGAATTGGTGGCCAAACGTGAGGAAGAAGTTAGTCAAAAGCGCAAGGAATTAGCGAGAGAAATTAGAAATGACCGCTCAGCATTAGCTAGAGTTCGAGCAGAAGTTGATAAGGCTAATAGCGAGCAAGAGGAACTTTTGACAGAGCTTGAAGTAACCAAAGCTGAATTGAAGCAAATTCAAACTCAAATTGAAATGGCTAAATCTAAGCTAGAAGAACAAGAAAAACCTAGTACAGGCAAACGACCTGCTAAACGTGTTAAAAGGCGTGCTAAAAAAACAACCACTGAGAAGACAGAGGTTAAGCCAATTGACGAAAGCAAAAAGCCAATCAAGGTAGATAACGCCGTAGCAGATGCTCCTAACACAGTTGATTTTGCGGATTATGTTTTTAGCAAAAACAAGGAATAGAGTAGCCTTGGAAGTATAATCCAATCATTGCTGAAAGCCCAGAGAGAGATCTCTGGTTTTTTTGTGTCCTGATATATCTATATCATATTTAATATTTTATTATTTTATTATTTGATATTTTAGAGGTGAAAAAATCTAGTTATATCAAGGGATACAGAGATTAAGTGCTGACAGATTTTGCGAAAGTGCCGACAGATTTTGCGAAAGTGCCGACAGATTTTGCGA
>NZ_AZFH01000047.1:0-15115 GCF_001435735.1 Ligilactobacillus equi DSM 15833 = JCM 10991 | reverse complement strand
TGACACGCAAGTGTCGTGAGTTACAAGCCCCCGAACTTGTTCGGGGGTAGTTGACGATGAGACACTCAACATTTTGGGAAGTAATAGCTCTAAATATTAGCAAAAACTTAAACCGTTAGAAATTACTCTTTTTAAAAGAATTTCTAACGGTTTTTAGTGTTGCTTTCTTTTCGTTATAACGGTTTTATATGCAGTATAGAGTTCTTGTAAATATTGTTCCCATACTTGTCGTTCTTGCCGATTGCTTGCCAGAACAGCTGCGATAAAAAGCAAAATATTTTGGGGAGATAATACTTGGTTTTGCTCTTTTTGCTTAGTAATTTGGTAAAGTAAGTTGAGCGCTTTGGCGCGTAGTTTAGGATCACTATGTTTTACGAATTCTTGTAATGTTTCTTGGCTTAACTGTGATAGTGAGCTAGTTTGAGGATTGGTCTGAAAATTAGTTCCCGTAACTTTCCAGGTTAAGAGATTATGTTGAAAAACACCAATAGCACTAGATTTAACGACAGTAAATTCACTGGTATCATTTTCAAGCATAATTCCGAACAAGCTATCTTGTGGAATATATTTATGCAGTTGGTTTTTAAGTCGTTGGTGAGCCCGTTGTTCCTTTTGAGATAGTTGCAAGAAGCCGGGACCATCAAAATTGTAAATTTCAATAATTAGCCCTTGATGGAAGGCGGGAGCATTTAAGGCAGTGTAAAAAGCTAAATTTCCTCCTTTAGAGTGCCCTCCAAGGTAATAATGTCCAGGATAAGCGTGGATAATTTTTTGAAAATATTTAAGAGCGCTGATTTGGGAAGGAATTTCAATTTTAAAAGAGAGGTTAAGACTTTCTTTCCAACCTGTAAAAGTAGGAGTGGTTCCTTGATAAGCAATAAAGTAAGTATCAGTACTTATTCTAAAGATAAGAGCCTTGAATTGAATTTCTTCGTCTGGATTAAAATCTTGCTGTAAGGCGCACCAAGATACTTTACAGAAGCGAGGGCTCTTTCCTAAAGCCAAGAGAAAATCTACATACTCTTTTTTATTAAGTGACTGCTTTCCATTTTTGATAAGTTTAGCAACTTGTTCAAAATTTGGGGCAACCGTGAGGTCGAGATAAGTTGCTTGACATAAAATCAATGCATCAATGGGATTGAGTGGCTTTTGATTAAAAGTTTGGGGGGTATTTTTTATATAATCGAGAATACTAGCCATAAAATCACCTCTTAATTTTATTATAGTATAGCAAGGTTTATGCTAAAGCAAACTTTTAACGCAATTTTTGTAATAATTATGTAATATGGGCAGTGGAATAAGTACTAGCGCTATTTAAAGCGCTCGCCTTTATATTTTTACATAAATATATAAATGAAAAATGTTAAAGTTTTGTAAATTGAAATATACATATAATGCTGTATAATATTTTTTGTGATTTATAGATGTTATATAGAATTAGATGTTTATACAACTCCCCCTAGCAATAGGATTTAAATTGACAATTTATAAGGTATAGTCTTGTTTTAGGAGTAAATAATGAGTAAGCGTAAAATAAATTTTATTTTATTAGTATTTTTAGGGATAGTATTAGTGTTATTTTTGGGTAGTAAAAGTTCTTTAGCCGAGGAACTTTGGGGCATTTTTGATAAAAAGGAAGCAAATATGAGCCAGATTAACCAAAACTTAAAGTCGATAGATGAACAGCTGGATAATATTATTGTTAAGTTAGCAAGAAAACAAGCGGAATTGACACAATCTAAGACAGAATTCCAAGCCCTATCTGAAACATTAACTCGTTTAGACATGTCTAATTTGAATACGCAAAGACTAACGGAATTAGCTGGAAATTCTGAAGATAATCGCGTGAGAAATATTGCACGGAAGTTGCTTCAATTATTAAAGCAAAATAATACCTTGGAAAAAGTATTAGACAAGAATGATGTTAAAATTTTGGAAGAATTGACAAAGTCCGATGATGTTACTGTCAAACAAGTAGCGAATCAAACTTTACAAATGCGTAAATTATCAATGATAGTTACTAAAATTAGTAATGGCAACTATGATGATGCTAAAGATGGCGGAGAATTAACGGACTTAGTTTATAATCGTACAGGTAATGTTGATTCTTCTATTCAAGAATTTGCTAAAAAAGTTACCATGTTTGGTCAATTAAAGGAACTAGAAAATATTAGTAATGAAATTCAAGCTAGTAAATCAATTGACATCAGCCGTTTAGAGGCCTTAGCTGACAATACGAATGGTCAGGTTGACAGTTCAATTCAAAGAGCTGCTAAAATGGTTATTATGTTTTATGAGTTAAAGGAATTAGAAACAGTAGCTCATGAAATGCAAAATGGTGGTCAAATAGATGCAACTCAATTAGCTCAATTATCTCAATTAGCTAATAATAGTAACGGAAGAGTAGATAGTTCACTTCAGGAAATTGCTAAAGCATTACAACAAATTAATAATGATAGACAGTATTTGAGAAAATTACAGGTTATTGCTGAAAATGTAAGCAAGAATGGCACGTTAAGCTCTGAGGATAGAGGAGAGTTGAATAGTCTAGTTACTGCTTATGATGCATCAAAAGAAGTAAAGGATACTGCGAGTGCATTGTTAAAAACAGTTGGTACTCTGGATAAGAAGCAAGCAACTATTGAAAGTCAAAAAAGTGAAATTTCTAAAGCAAATAGTGCAGTTTCTGACGTAAATACCAAGTTAAGTAGCTTACAAGCTAAGGTATCTAGTGTTAGTACGGCAGCTGAAAATTCGGAAACAACAGCTAGTGTAGCCCAAAGTCAAGTTAATAATGAGTAATCGTCGCCTCGGAGTAATCCGAGGCTTTTTGTTTTTAGGAAAATTTAGTAAAATTAACTGAAAAGGGTTGCAAAAGTTTATGAAATCGTTTACTATTATCACGTAAACAAATTTAGTAAAGGAGCTAACGCTATGACAAATAAGCAATCTGCTCAATCTGGAGGATGGACCTCTAGACTAGCATATACCTTTGGGGCTTTTGGGAATGACGTTTTCTACGCCGCTCTATCAACTTACCTGATTAACTTTATTACTTCGCACTTATTCGATACTGGAGACAAGGCCTTGAATAACCGCTTAGTTTCTGCGGTTACCATCATTATCATGGCTTTGCGGATTTTGGAATTATTAATTGACCCCTTTATTGGAAACGCTATCGACCGGACCAAGACTCGCTGGGGGCACTTCCGACCATGGGTTGTAGTTGGGGGGACGATTTCATCCATTACGATGTTAGTTCTCTTCTCTAATATGGGAGGCTTAACTAAGACTCACCCATACCTATACTTAGTAATTTTTGCTTTCTTATACATTACGATGGACATTTTCTACTCCTTTAAGGATGTTGGTTTCTGGTCTATGCTTCCAGCCTTGTCATTTGACTCGCGGGAACGTGAAAAGACTGCCACTTTTGCCCGGGTGGGTTCTGCCATTGGTGGTTCCTTAGTTGGGGTGGTTGTGATGCCATTAGTACTCTTCTTCTCCTTACAATCTAATGGGGGAACTGGGGACGACCGTGGTTGGTTCTGGTTTGGTTTCATCGTCGCTGCTGTGGCCTTCATCTCAGCTTTAGCCGTTGGGTTTGGGACACGCGAAGTTGAAAATGACTTACGTGAAAATAAGGAAGATACGGCTGGGGTTTCTGCCGTTTTAAAGATGTTAGTTAAAAATGACCAATTGATGTGGGTGGCTATTGCTTACCTCTTCTATGGAGTAGGGATTAACTTGGTTAACGCCTTGGAACTTTACTACTTCCAATACATCATGGGTTACGCTAAAGGCTTTACCATTTTACAAACAATCAACATGTTTGTTGGGGTCGTTTCTGTCTTTGCCTTTCCTGTTTTAGCTAACAAGTTAAATCGTAAGCCACTCTTCATGTGGTGCTTAACTTTAATGTTAGCCGGGATTGCTTTATTCTCTGTTGCTGGTAGCAATTTAGCCTTAGTTTTAATTGCTGCTGAAATGTTCTATATTCCACAACCGGTTGTCTTTTTGATTGTGTTGATGATTATCACGGACTCTGTGGAATACGGGCAATGGAAGTTAGGTCACCGGGATGAATCTTTAGCCTTATCTGTGCGTCCTTTAGTCGATAAGTTCGGTGGGGCTGTTTCTAACGGGGTTGTTGGTCAAGTGGCTGTTTTAGCCGGGATGACCACTGGCGCTACGGCTGCAACTATTACCGCTAGCCAAGTTACAACTTTTAAAATCATGATGTTCGCCATTCCAGCCGTCTTTATCGTAATTGGAATGTTTACTTTCTGGAAGAAGATTACCTTAACGGAAGAAGTTCACGCCCAAATCGTGGAAGAACTTGAAAAGACTTGGGGTAAAGATTATGTGGCTGACGCTGAAACCAGTGTCGACCAACTGGCTTCTGAAATTCACGTGGAATCACCAATTGCCGGAAAATTGATGAGCTTAGACCAAGTTAGTGATCCAGCCTTTGCGACTGGTACTTTAGGCCAAGGCTTTGCAATTAAGCCTAGTGATGGTCGTGTGTACGCACCGTTTGATGCTACTGTGCGGCAAGTTTTCACCACTCGTCATGCTGTTGGTTTAGTTTCTGACGACGGGGTGGTACTCTTGATTCACATCGGGATCGGGACGGTAGCCTTGAAGGGAACAGGTTTTGTTTCCTACGTTACTGAAGGCCAAAAGGTTACACGTGGGACTGAGTTGATTGAATTCTGGGATCCAACGATTAAAAAGGCCGGTCTTGATGATACAGTTATTGTAACGGTAACTAATTCCGAAAACTTTGAAAATATTGACTTAAGCGTGGCTGCAGGCACGATGGTGGAAGCTCATCAAGATGTCTTACGTTTAAATCCGAGAGAAAAATAAGCTAGAAAAATCGTCCTAGTAAAAGGGCGATTTTTTCTATAGGTCGTGGTAAAATGAAAGCGAAGAAAGGGGCGGTAATATGGCCGAACAAACTTTAGTTTTGATTAAGCCAGATGGTGTGATGGAACATCACATTGGTGACATCATTAAACGGATTGAAGAAAAGGGGCTACGAATTGTAGCTATGAAGATGGTTAAGGCTGACGATGCTTTGTTACGACAACACTATCCTGATTTAGTGGATAAGCCATTCTTCCCTGAAATTGTGGACTACATGGAAAGTGGTCCGATTGTAGCTATGGTAGTGGAAAGTCCTCAAGTTATTGACTGGATGCACCGTCTAGCAGGTAAAACAAATCCAAATGAAGCTGATTTTGGAACGATTCGGGGAGATTATGGTCACGAGTGGGATGATGGTATCATGCGTAATGTCGTCCATACTTCTGACAGTGTGGCTAGCGCCCAAAGAGAGATTAAACTCTGGTTTCCAGAATTCTAAGACAATATAAAAGGCCTGTCCTAAGTTTAAGGACAGGCCTTTTAAGGCTAGTTGCGACTACTTTCGCGAATATTTAATTTAGTTCCGAGTTGAATGAGACGAGGAATATCATGTTGATAGTTGAGTAAGTCTACGGCCGTTATCCCCATGTCTTCCGTGTAAACTTTTACGGAAGATAATGGTGGGAAGACATTTTTGGCAATTACTGTATCGTTAAAAGAAACCAATTTGACTCTTTCTGGTACTGCAATATCGGCTTCTTGAAGAGCTTTTAAAGCGCCAATTGCCAGCGGATCATTAGCAATGAAGAAGGCGTGGGGGAGTTGCTCACCTAATTCTTTGATAGCTTGCTTCATAAGTTGGTAGCCGGAATCAGTGGTAAATTTGCCGACGTAAACATAACGGGGATTATATAAATTAAGGTCTTCTAAGTGATTTTTGAAGGTTCGGAAACGTGGGTCAATCAAACTGGTATGGTGATCAGCGGTGGTTTCCTCACCGGCTAACATACCGATGTGGTGATGATTATTTTGGATGAAATAGTCCAGGACTCCTCTAACTGACGTACCAAAATCTGGACAAACACAACTGTAGCCTGCACTTAGAGTGTTACTATCGACGAAGACAATTTTAGGGGTAATTTTTCCTAATTGCTTGATTTGTGGCTGAGAAAATTTCCCAATCGCAATCAATCCATCTACGCCTTTAAGATCATCGAAGCTTTGATCATTAAAATGACGTACAATTTGGAAGCCTAATTCTTGTGCTCGTTTCTCAATGCCTAAGCGAATAGAGTAGTAGTAAAGATCATCTAGCTCTTCTCTTTGACTATACCACTGCACAATTCCAATCGTTTGAGTTGTGATTTTAGCTTTGGTATTGCGCTTTTTTTTAGTGTAGTCGAGTTCTTGAGCCACGGTAAGAATTTTTTGGCGTGTTGTGTCGCTGACGGCCATGGATTCATCATTATTTAGAACACGTGAAACCGTGGCAGCTGAAACCCCTGATTTTTCAGTGATATCTTTGATAGTGGTCATAGTATACCCCTTTCAATTTAGAATAATTTACTCTAGTTTAGCACATAATAGCCAAAAAATCTTTATTTAGTAAATATAGTTGAATTTTTCAGTAAATTAAAGTAAAATCAGAGATGTAAATAAAACGTTTTCAAAAAGGAGCGTGTACTTATGACATTAATCGAATTTAATGAAACCCAAGGTATTTTCCACCTGCATAACTCAAAAATTTCTTATTTAATTTCTGTCGAAGAAGGAGGGCTTTTGAGTCACCTTTATTTCGGAAAAAAAGTCAAGGATTATCATGGTCAGATGCGCTATCCCCGTGTTGATCGCGGCTTTTCCGGAAATTTACCGGGGACCTTTGACCGGACTTACTCTCCTGATACTTTACCACGGGAGTTCAGTTCTGCCGGAGAAATGGACTATCGTACCCCCGCGGTTCTTGTACGGCAAGAAAATGGGGCCAATGCCTTAGCCTTACGCTATAAGAGTTACCAAATTAGCGCTGGTAAACCAAGTCTCCCTGGTCTCCCAGCTACTTTTGTTCAAAATGACAATGAAGCGCAAACTTTAACTATCACTTTAGCTGATGAAGTTACCGGAATTGAAGTTGATTTACTTTATACAATTTTTGCCAATCAAGCTGTAATTGCGCGCTCCAGTAAGTTACGTAATGAAAGTGATCAAACTATTTACGTTGAAAAATTAGCTTCCTTGGAAATGGATTTTGTTGACAAAGATTTCGATGTAATCTGTCTGCCAGGAGCTCACGCTAATGAGCGTCATTTAGAAAGAGGGGCGGTTAACTTTGGTAAGCAAAGTTTTGCTAGTTTACGGGGGTCCTCGAGCCACCACATGAATCCTTTCATTGCTTTGGTGGACAAAAAGACTGATGAATTCCAAGGAGAAGCGTACGGTTTTGCTTTGGTTTACTCGGGGAATCATAATTTTGAAGTGGAAAAAGACCAATTAGCGCAAGTCCGACTTGTAGCCGGAATTAATGACTTTAATTTTTCCTGGAAGCTAGTGGCTGGCGAAAGTTTCCAAGCACCAGAAATTTTGCTAGCTTACTCTGATACCGGGCTGAACCAAATGAGTCAAGCTTTCCACAAGACTATTCATAATAATTTGGTACGTTCCAAGTTCAAAAATGAAGAACGGCCAATTTTAGTTAATAATTGGGAAGCAACTTACTTCGATTACGACGAAGAAAAATTAAAACCAATTGTGGACGAAGCCAAGGATATGGGCATTGAAATGTTTGTTTTGGATGATGGCTGGTTTGGTCACCGCGACGATGATAATTCGAGTCTCGGCGATTGGAAAGTTTACCAAAAGAAATTTCCGCAAGGCATCGGCCACTTCGCTGATTATGTTCATGCTCAAGGTTTGAAATTTGGTTTATGGGTTGAACCAGAAATGGTTTCTTTTGATTCGGACTTATACCAGCAACATCCTGACTACCTTATGCAAGTTCCAGGTCGCGCGCCTAGCCCTTCCCGAAACCAATATCTCTTAGATATGGGACGAGAAGAAGTACGGCAAAATATCTATGATCAATTAGTCAAGGTTTTTAAAGAAGCTAAGGTTGACTACATTAAATGGGATATGAATCGGAATATGTCTGACGTTTTTGCCAGTGATTTACCAAGTGATCAACAAGGTCAAGTTTATCACCGCTATATCTTAGGAGTTTACAAATTAATGGAAGACTTAACTGCTGAATTTCCAAATATCTTATTTGAAGGTTGTTCTGGTGGTGGTGGTCGCTTTGACGCTGGTTGGGCTTACTATATGCCACAAATTTGGGCCAGTGATAACACAGACGCGATTGCTCGTCAAACTATTCAATATGGTACGAGCTTAGTTTACCCAGTTTCTATGACTACAGCTCATGTCTCCGCTATTCCAAATCACCAAACCGGGCGTAAGACGCCATTTGATACTCGGGGAGCGATTGCGATGAGTGGGGTTTTCGGTTATGAATTAGATTTGACCAAGATGAGTCAAGCTGATAAAGATCAAGTCAAGGTTCAAGTTAAGCAATATCAAGCGATTCGTTCGTTGGTGCAATTTGGGGACTTCTACCGCTTGAAATCACCAAGTGAAGGTAACCAAACGGCTTGGAACTTTGTTTCTGCTGATAAAAAAGAAGCGGTGCTTGTAACTGCGCAAGTCTTGGCCTATGCTCAACCATATTTGACCAAAACTAAGTTAGCTGGTTTGGACCCAGATAAATACTATCAAGACCAAGAAACTAAGGTAATTTACGGTGGGGATGAATTGATGAATCTCGGATTTTATGACCCGGTAGTTCACGAAGACTATACCGCTAAGATGTATCACTTTAAAGCAATTGATTAAGAGGTAAAAAATATGGAGACAAGAGCAAATTTAGCTTGGTTGCAAGACCCGGAAGTTTTTGGAGTGAACCGCCTGCCAGCTCACTCTGATCACAAATACTATCGCAATGAGTCACAATATCAACAAGGTCAAAATGATCTTAAGCAATCTTTAAATGGGACCTGGCGTTTTCAATATTCTAAAAATGCCAATTTACGACCTAAAGATTTTTATCAAATTGACTTTGATACCAGTGCTTTTGACAGTATTCAAGTTCCCGGTCACTGGCAAACGCAAGGCTTTGACCAAATGCACTATACTAATACAGCTTACCCCTGGGATGGTCAAGATGAATTACGACCTCCAATGGTTAACATGCAAGCTAACCCGGTGGGGTCTTATCGCAAGACTTTCGACTTGGATGAAGCTTTGGTGGGTAAGACCATCCACCTTTCCTTTCAGGGAGTCGAAACAGCCTTTTATGTTTGGGTAAATGGGCAATTTGTAGGTTATGGCGAAGATGCCTTTACACCTAGCGAATTTGATGTGAGCCAAGTTTTACATGCTGGGCAAAATATCATTGCGGTAGAAGTTTACAAACATTCTTCTGCGTCTTGGATTGAAGATCAAGATTTTTGGCGTTTCTCTGGAATTTTTCGAGATGTTTATCTTACTGCTTTACCTGAGGCTCATGTCAATGATTTGAAAGTTGGTCAAGATTTGAGTGCAGATTTCAAGGACGGTTTATTAGATGTTGAAGCTACCTTGGTGGGGAATTTAACAGATTTAAAAGTGGTAGCCCAATTATTAGACTCCAAGAGTAAGGTTATTTGGTCAGAAACCACCGTGGCCGGTGAAGTAGTGACTTTAGGTGACAAAATTAAGGGAGTTTCGGCTTGGAGTGCCGAAGCACCTTATCTCTATACTTTGGAAATTCGTTTAATGAGGGCTAACCAAGTTGTTGAAATTGTTAGTCAAAAGGTAGGGTTCCGTCACTTTGAATTAAGCGATGGGCTGATGAAATTAAATGGTAAGCGAATTATTTTCAAAGGGATTAATCGTCATGAATTTGACCCCTACAAGGGGCGAGCAATTAGCGAAAAGGAAATGTTGTGGGATATCAAATTCATGAAGCAACACAACATTAACGCTGTACGGACGTCTCACTATCCGAACCAAAGTCGCTGGTATGAACTATGTGATGAGTATGGTTTGTATATGATTGATGAAACTAATTTGGAAAGTCATGGTTCCTGGCAAAAACTTGGTCAGGTGGAACCTTCCTGGAATGTGCCAGGGAGTTTTCCAGAATGGAAGGCTAATGTCTTGGATCGGGCTAATAGTATGTATCAAAGGGATAAAAATCACCCTGCTATTTTAATCTGGTCTTGTGGGAATGAGTCCTATGCCGGTGAAGATATTTTGGCTATGACAGAATTTTTCCACCAAGTGGATGCTAGTCGAATTGTTCACTATGAAGGGGTCTTTTGGAATCGCGATTTTGAACAAATTTCTGATATGGAAAGTCGGATGTATGCAAAACCAGCAGAAATCGCTGCTTACCTAGATACGAAGCCAGCTAAACCATACATTTCTTGCGAATATATGCACGCTATGGGGAACTCCCTGGGTGGGATGAGTCTTTATACAGATTTAGAAGAGCAATATGATCAATACCAAGGGGGCTTCATTTGGGACTTTATCGATCAAGCAGTTTATAAGAAAGATAATTATGGGCAAACAGTTTTGGCCTATGGAGGGGACTTTGATGATCGGCAAAGTGATTATGAATTCTCCGGTGATGGGGTGGTCTTTGCCAACCGGACGGCGACGCCCAAGGCGCAAGAAATGAAACAACTTTACGCTAATGTCAAAATTAAGGTGGCGAATCAAGTAGTGACTGTGCGTAATCAAAATCTCTTTGTTTCCACGGGTATGACTTACTTTGTGGCTCATATAAAACGAGATGGACATGAAATTTGGTCCAAGCGTTTTGATTGGGATGTGGCTGCTGGCAAATCTGAAAGTTTTGGTGATGTTTTCCCAATCCAAAGTATAGCAGGGGAATATACTTATGAAGTAACCCAACACCTTAAAAACGATACCTTATGGGCCAAGAATGGGTATGAATTAACATTTGGTCAAGAAGTTCAAACTATTGCGACTAAAACTATCAAGCCAAGTGGTAAGCTGACTGTTGTGCATGGCGACGTCAATATCGGGGTTAAGGGGGACAACTTCCACGTACTCTTATCTTTAGCTGAAGGAGGCCTGTCTTCTTACCGTTATGAAGGTCGCGAATATATCACACGGACGCCCAAGACATCTTTCTGGCGGGCGCTGACCGACAATGACCGGGGGGTTAAACACGGCTTTGACCGTGGCTTGTGGCTCGGAGCGGGTCTCTACCAAAAGCATGTTGACGCTAAAGTCGAAGAAGCTACGGACCGAGTAACCGTAACTTTCACTCACCAATTAGCCTTACCGGGTGAAATTTTACACACGGTAGCTTACACTGTTTACCCCGATGGGCGTGTGGCTGTTCACCTGACTTACCCGGGTTACCTCGGTTTACCATCCTTACCGGCCTATGGTTATGACTTGAAGCTGAAGGAACAATATCATAAGGTACGTTACTATGGTAATGGCCCGGCTGAAAATTACCGTGACCGCAAAGTGGGAGCACGGTTGGGAATCTTTGAAATGACGGCTCAGGACAATTTAACGCCATACTTAGTACCCCAAGAAGCCGGTAACCGGACTGACGTACGCTGGCTTGAAGTTAGTGATGAGAGCGGGCATGGTTTACGAATCAGTGGTCAAAACCAAGTTTTTGAAGCAAGTGTCCTGCCACATAGTGAATACGAATTGGAAAATGCTATGCACCAAGAAGAATTGGCTAAACCTCACTTTACTTGGGTGCGGATCTTAGCTGGTCAAATGGGAGTTGGAGGCGATGATTCCTGGGGGGCGCCTGTCCACCAAGAATATTGGTTGCCAGCTGACCAAGCATTAGAATTAACCTTTACTATTCAAGGAATATAAAAAGCTGAAAGGCCAAGGTTGGGCAACAACCTTGGTTTTTTAGTAAAAAAATTTATTCTATAGTAAAAATTCAGTAAATAACACTTGAAAATTTACTAATGAACAGGTAAAATGTAAATGTAATCAAAAATAAACCGCTTACTTTTATATAAAATAGAATTGAGGTCAGAAATTATGGAAAAAACCGAATTGCAAAATGCTTTTAAAGAAGTCTTTGGTACAGAAGCTGAAAAAACTTTCTTCTCACCTGGACGAATTAATTTAATTGGGGAACACACCGATTACAACGGGGGACACGTATTCCCATGTGCCATCACTTTAGGTACATATGGGGCTGCTTCTAAGCGTGATGACAAGAAGTTACGTTTCTTTTCCGCCAACTTTGCTGACGCAGGTGTTATCGAAGTAGATTTAGAAGACCTACATTACGACAAAGCTGATAGTTGGACCAACTATCCTAAAGGGATGATTCATTTCTTAAAAGAAGCTGGGTACAAGATTGATGCCGGAATGGATGTCTACGTTAACGGTAACATTCCTAATGGTTCTGGTTTGTCATCATCGGCTTCCTTGGAATTATTGATGGGGGTTATCGCTCAAGAATTATTTGAACTGGATGTAGACCGTTTAGATCTTGTTAAGATTGGGATGCAAACGGAAAATGAATTTATCGGGGTTAACTCCGGAATTATGGACCAATTCGCTGTAGGAATGGGGAAGGCAAACCGAGCAATTCTCTTAGATACAAACACTTTAGAATACGAATTAGTACCATTAGATTTGAAAGACAATGTAATCGTCATTATGAATACGAACAAGCGTCGGGAATTGGCTGATTCTAAATACAACGAACGTCGCAGTGAATGTGAAATGGCTGTAGCAGAGTTAAATACAAAATTAGATATTAAGACTTTAGGTGAATTAGATCAACAAACTTATGATGAATACAGTTACTTGATTGCTGATGAAAACCGTATTAAGCGTGCTCGTCACGCTGTTTGGGAAAATCAACGTACTATGCAAGCCCAAGCAGCCTTAGAAGCTGGGGACTTAGAAAAGTTCGGGCGTCTAGTGAATGCCTCCCATGTTTCCTTGGAACACGACTATGAAGTAACTGGTTTGGAATTGGATACTTTAGCTCATCAAGCTTGGCAACAAGCTGGGGTCTTGGGTGCCCGTATGACCGGGGCCGGCTTCGGTGGCTGTGGTATTGCAATTGTTAATAAAGACCAAGTCGAGGTCTTCAAGGAAAATGTTGGCAAAGCTTACGAAGAAATCGTAGGTTACGCTCCATCATTCTACATTGCAGAAATTGCTGATGGTACCAAGGTACTTTAATTAAGTAAGAAGAGGGATCGGGATATGACAGGATTATTGGATCAATTTACTAAAAAAGTAATAGAAAATAGCTCATACACACAATTAGACGAAAACTATCTCAAAAATCGTTTCATGGCGTTAGTGGGTGAAGATGGCGCTAACCGCCAAGTAGCGGACCTGCCTTTGATTGACTTGAAAGACCAATTAGTTCAAGTAGCTTTAGCTAATGGAATGGTTGGTGAAACTTTAAATGAACAAGATAATTTAGGGGCTCAATTGATGGATTACATTACGCCTGCACCTAGTCAAGTTAACCAAAAGTTTTGGGACGACTATCAAGTAAGCCCTCAACTAGCTCTGAAAAACTTTTATAATCTTAGCAAGGCTAATGACTATGTTAAAGTTAAGGCTATTGCGAAAAATATCTATTATACAGTTGATACTGAATATGGTCCTTTGGAAATTACCATTAACCTGTCTAAACCTGAAAAAGATCCTAAGGCAATTGCCGCTGCTAAAAAGATGAAGCAAAGTAGTTACCCTATGTGCCAATTATGCATGGAAAATGAAGGCTATCAAGGACGGGTGAACTATCCCGCTCGGGCTAACCACCGCATTATTCGCTTTGAAATGCAAGACCACACTTGGGGTTTCCAATACTCACCATATGCTTACTTCAACGAACATGCTATTTTCTTGGATAGTGTGCACCAACCAATGGTAATTAATCACGATACTTTTGCCCAATTATTGGACATCGTGGATACTTTTGAAGGTTACTTTGCGGGAAGTAACGCCGATTTACCAATTGTTGGGGGCTCTATTTTAACTCATGAGCACTATCAAGGGGGACGTCATGTCTTTGCGATGGAAAAAGCGCCGGTGGAACAAATGCTCAATTTTGCGGGTTTTGATGATGTTCAGGCTGGAATCGTAAAATGGCCAATGTCAGTCATCCGGCTCAACAGCGCCAATAAAGGAAGTCTCTTGGCATTAGCGGGTAAGATTTTAGATACTTGGCAAGATTACAGCGATGAAAGTGTGCAAGTTTTAGCCCAATCAAATGGCGAATTACACCACACCATCACGCCAATTGCCCGTAAGAAAGATGGTAACTTTGAATTAGATCTTGTATTACGTGATAATCAAACTTCAGAACAATACCCTGATGGAATTTACCACCCACACCAAGATGTACAACACATCAAGAAAGAGAACATTGGTTTGATTGAAGTTATGGGCTTGGCAATCTTGCCACCACGTTTGAAAGATGAGTTAGTAGAAGTCCAAAATTACTTATTGGGTCAGGACAATGCCCTCGCTGCTTACCACCAAGATTGGGCCGACGAACTAAGGACCAAATATGCCGGGAAAGTAACGCCGGCAAATGTGGAAACCATTGTCAAAAAAGAAGTTGGTTTAGTTTTTGCTCGCGTTTTACAAGATGCTGGCGTCTTCAAAGACACCCCAACGGGTCGCCAAGCCTTTGTACGCTTTGCGCAAACTGTTGGTTTAGTCTAAATCTTATCGCTTATGATAGAAATAGAAGCTCAAAACAGATCGTAATACGGTCTGTTTTTTGGCTATATTAGGAAAAAGTTTGGCATTAAAAATAATTTTTTTATTGAGAAGAATCGCTTTCAAAATTTGAATGCGAGGTAAAAAAAGAATAATCAGAAGTGGTGAGTTAATAAAAGAAGGTGTATTTCCGAACAAATAATTTTTTAAATAAGTAAAAATTGATAGCTGGCTAAAATTTTTTTCTGAAAAAGACTTGACCTAATAGGGGATTCACGTTAAGATAGTAAACGTCGCTTGGGAGCACTAAGTTTGATAAATGAATTGTTTTGGTAGATTCCGAGTGATTTGTTAAATTAATATCGTGTTTCCAAGATATTTAAAAATTTAGATTCGATTTTGAAAATATTTTTTAAATTCTTGTTGACAATTAATTCGTTAAGAGTTATGATATAGAAGTTGTCGCAAGACAGCGAGTAGATCTTTGAAAACTAAACAA
>NZ_AZFH01000046.1:0-2803 GCF_001435735.1 Ligilactobacillus equi DSM 15833 = JCM 10991 | reverse complement strand
CCAATTGGATTTCTTCCATCGCTTCTTTTTACGTCTTGTTATGGTGTGCTTACGAAATTACGTTACTAAAACGTTACTTTCTAACGGCTTTGGGCGTTGCTATTTTCTAATGTCATTCAAAGTAAAGTTCTTCCTTAATTTTCAATAATAATTTGGACGACAAAATTATTATTATTTTGATTAAAATTAATCAAAACATTACTATAGGCCTTGCTAATCTTTTCCAAATTAACCAAACCTAGTCCTTTATGGTTGTCTTTCGTTGTTACCCCACGGTTACGTAATTTATCAAGTGAGACCCCCTGCGGAATATATGGGTTAGAAATTGTAATTTCAACTAGATTATCTTCAGTATAAAATAAAATATCTACCTGTGGATGATCTGTCTGTAGACTAGCCTCTTTAGCATTATCACATAAAATTCCCAACATCCGTACTAAATCTAAAGTATCTACATGTAATTCTGGCAAAGGATAAGGACATTCAAAATGAACTTTGACTCCTGCTATCTCTAGTTCTGTAAACTTATTGCCTAAAAATTTACTCAAGTTAGCATTCGTAATATTTTCCAAATCACGAATACCTGTCATCAAGTTCGGCGTTTTAACTACTCTTTTAGCATATTGATCTAACATATTAATATCATGTCTACTTTGAACACTCAATAAAAGATTACGATAATCATGTTCCAACTCGACCATCGATTTTTGCTTGGCTTCTAACTTTTCCGTATAAGATTTAAGCGCATAATACTCCGCCTTTTTACTAGCATAAAGTGATGCACGGATAACGAGGAGGATTAGAATAATAATCTCTATTACCGCTACCAAGATACCAAATCCCAAATATTTATCATAAACTTCTGGCGCAATCTCCAAAGCTAATTGTTGCAAATAAATTACTGATAAATATAAAAACCATAAAACAACTAAAGCTAGCTTATAACTTCCCTGTGAAAGTAATTTTTCCCGAAGATGTAATTTTTCTACCACAATAATTAACGTAACTTGAACTAAAGTCGAACCTGTCGCATCAAATATAAAAAAGGGCAAACTTCCATAACTAAAGTGATTAAAATAATAATTCACCACCATCGCCATAAAAAATACCGTTCCAAAAGATAAGAGAGCTGACATGTAAAAACCATATAGTAACCGATAATAACCTCGCCAAAATAAAGTAACTGCAACTAAGCCATTGAGTCCAAATATGAAATACATCGTCCCCCAGTCATCAGGGATCAGATAGAACTCTATCCAGGGATAACCAAAAGCATAAATGAAGGCCAAGCTTCGCTTTAAATATGATGGATGACGATGGATTCCCCATAAATAGATAAAAGTTAATAAATCCAAAGTCAAAAAATAAAGATTCCCTAAATCTTTATAGCTCATTACTTCCTATCCCAACTTTCTTTGACCTTACGTAAGTAACGGAAGGAAATTGATTTAGTTATCCCACTTTGTAAACGCATCCAACGTTGACTATAGTTAATTTCAACAATATTATATGTATTAACTAAACAAGAACGACTAATTCGAAGTAGCTGTGGATATTTAGCTTCTATTTCGCTCATTGGTGCATAAAATTCAAAAAAACGATTACCAAAAGAAACCTTTAACTTGTGAGATATCGCAGTAGTCTCTATATACTGTAATTCATCTAAATGGTATCGATAATTAGTCTTACCGATTTTAAATTCAAAAATTTGGCAATTTTCTTCTTGCCGTTGTATCAAGCGTTCATAAGCGTCCTTTAAAAGATCAAACACTTCAGCTCGGATTCCGTCTAATCCTTGGGCTTTGTCCACCCATCCCATCGGCTCCACTCGTCGCATCAAAGTTAGTGGTGCCAGTTCATTATGCGCAGTCACAAAAATAATCTTAGCAAGTAAGTCACGCTTACGGATCCAAGCTGCTAGGTCAATTCCGTCAAAATCTTGCTCCTTGAGGTCGATATCAAGAAAATAAATCCCTTCACTAACCTTTTCTTTCTCAAGATAATCCTTAATAGTTTGTGCTTTTTCACTCACACAAGCTAACTCAAAATCATATTCACTATGAAATAGGATAAAATTATTAATAGCTTGCCGAAGGTAGTCCCTTTGCATTAAGTTATCCTCACAAATAAAGATTCGTACTGGCAAAATTTTCGCCCCCCTAAAAAATAGTACATAGTATTGTAGCACAAATACTATGCTATTTTACAAAAATACCCTGGAAATTTATAAATTAATCCCAAAAATATAGATTAAGAAACATCAATACGAACTTTTTCGTCAATTTAACCTATAAATGTTAACTGCCGTAACGACCTATACTGAACCGCCCATCACAACCAATTTCTAATTATAGAATTGAATTCTTCTTTTACGTTATGTTATCAAATTAGACCAAAAGAAAAGACCAACCTTATTCAAAGTTGATCTTAACTAGCGGTGTTTCTTATGAAATTCTTCACTGTCTTTCTTGCTGGGTTTAGCTAGTGTCAAAGCAGCAATAACAAAGGCTCCAGATAATACAATATCCATGTCCTTCCCTCCAATCTATTTACCGATAAATAGATTATATTAAATTAACTTACTTTTTGTCAACGACTATAACTTACAAAAAATAAGAAAAAATTATTGGTAAGAAATTATAACCCAAACTTAAAAAAAGACTCCCTCGAATAACCCCACTAATGAGATTTGCACAACGTTGTTGAAAAATATTTTTTTCAAAGCTTATAATTCGGGAATTTTTAAGGTTTGACAGATTGTAAAATATAAGTTGAACATTTAAGTGGACAAGAAAACCCATAA
>NZ_AZFH01000045.1:0-316 GCF_001435735.1 Ligilactobacillus equi DSM 15833 = JCM 10991 | reverse complement strand
TCTTATTATCTAAAATACGTCTGTGTGAGCCACTAATACGTAATCTACCCAACTTTGGTATTTGGATATGCTTGGTATCAAGAAACTTAACACTAGCAGAATACATATCCATGATTGCTTCTTTGCCATATTGAGCATTAGTTTGATATTTTTCTGCATAACCTTTTTTATGGAATTTAGGCGTCCCTGCACTATGAACTTTTTTGTACATTTTCCAAGCTTTGTTATAGTTTTGTTTAGCGTTAGCTAAGGCAAGACTATCAATATTTTTGTTAAGCATATAACGGTAATGATTAGCTAATTCTTTAGGATTTTT
>NZ_AZFH01000044.1:0-12464 GCF_001435735.1 Ligilactobacillus equi DSM 15833 = JCM 10991 | reverse complement strand
GATACCGTTGTGCCGAACTTGCTTGAAATTCCGTAAAGACTATCGCCGGCTTTTACCGTGTATGTCCCTGATGCAGTAGTAGCAGTTGCGGTTATCGCATCTACCTTGATGATATTACCATTTTTCAGGCCGCTATCATAAGTCCGCAAGTTGTAACTGTTCATTACACTAATCAAAGTACTAGCGTAATTAGGTGCAGTCGCGTAAGTTCCATAAACTCCATTACGTAAGTTTTGGGCTGCTTGATCTGGTGTGGCAGCATTAGCTGGGGCTGAATTAGGGAAACGTGTTAAAATCAAGGTTGCATAAGCATCCAATGCCTCTTGATAAGAAGCGTAGCGTTGGAACTTTGCATTAACCGTATGATAAGCGCCCCCATAATATTCTTGGGTTGGCATGACAATATAATTACCTGTTCCGTTCCACTTCACCCCGAATAAATTATAAGCTTGCGTCGCTAACTGACTTTGCCCCCAAGCACTTTCTACAGCCGCTTGCGCAATCATTAAGGAAGCATACACCCCGCGTGATTGGGACACAACTTGGGCAGGTTCTGTAATTTGCGCCAAGAAACGTTGCACATTGGCAGGGTAACTGGAAGTCGACGCCACCACGATTTGTGGTTGCGTTTCGTTGGTCGCAGCCGTCTGTGTGACCTTACTTTCAACTATATTAGTCGGGTCAGTTGTAACAGTAGCAGTGCTAGTTGTTGCGGTTACCTCAGATGATTCAACATCCGCTGCAACTTTAGATGTTGGCATATTTTCGGTCACCTGATTAGTCTTTTCAGTTGCCGTCACTTCTGGTGTACTAGTTGTGGCAGACTCCTCTGCAGTTACCACACTGGTAGCTGTTTCACTAGTTTCTTCAGTCTCAGGAGCAGTTGTTGTAGCTTCTGTACTAGTGGCGTCGGTCCTACTATTAGCAACTTGGCTCCTGGCAGGCGTTTCCACTGTCGCTGTGGCTACCATATCAGTATTAACTTGACTAGTTTGTGAACTAGCTTGATTATCCACCATGGTCGTAGTCAGACTTTGGTTATCATTTTTTAATGTTTCTTTATTGTTATTATCTACAGTATCCGCCGCTGCTTTATCCTTATTTAAAGCCAAGACTCCGGCCCCCATCAAGAAGGTCGTCCCTAGGTAAGTCGTGGCTTTCCTTAAACCCTTAAGTTGTTTGCTTTTAGTAGCTAATTTTCGTTGCGCTAATGTATATTTCCGGCTTTTCATTACTTCCCCTACTTTCTATGCATATTTTAATTTCGGTCATTTAATCTAATTATAGCAGACTTTTTTAGCCGTAACTTTATTTATTTTGTTAAATTTTCACATGCTCTTTTACAATTTTTCGTAATTAATTTAATATTCTTGGACATGCGAAAAAGCCTCTAAGCTCAATTAGTAAGCTTAGAGGCTTTCAAATTTTATTCTTGCACTGATTGTTCAGCTTGTTGGGCTTCTTCTAAATGATTAATCGTCATAAAGTTTGAAGCTGGTTGACCGACCAATTCAGGTTGAATTTCACGATACTTCTTCATACCAGTCCCGGCAGGAATAATCTTACCGATGATAACATTTTCCTTCAAACCAACTAATGGGTCATTCTTACCGTGGATAGCGGCATCAGTAAGTACACGTGTTGTTTCTTGGAAGGAAGCAGCTGATAAGAAACTATTAGTTTCCAAGGCAGCCTTGGTAATTCCAAGCAAGACCGGACGGGCTGTGGCTGGATTACCACCAGCAAACAAGGTCTTTTCGTTGCGGTCTTGGAAGTCATAGATATCCATCAAAGTCCCTGGCAACATGTCTGTTTGACCTGGATCCATGACCCGCACCTTTCGAAGCATTTGACGTGTCATAACTTCGATGTGCTTGTCAGAAATTCCTACCCCTTGCATCCGGTAAACCTTTTGGATTTCACGCAAGATGTAGTTTTCTGTTGAAAGGGTATCACGGATGACAATTAATTCCTTAGGATCGATTGAACCAACTGTCAAAGCATCCCCACGGTGAACGCGGTCACCTTCGGCCACTTTTAAGACGGAAGTAAATGGCAAGGAGTATTCACGAGTATCAGTTTCACCACGTACGATAACCTTCTTCACGCGTTCAGCAGGGTTTTCTTCAACAGTGATAACTTCACCAGTTACTTCAGAAACAACGGCACGCCCCTTAGGATTACGGGCTTCAATAATTTCTTGCACACGAGGAAGACCTTGAGTAATATCATCCCCGGCAACCCCACCGGTGTGGAAAGTACGCATCGTCAATTGTGTACCAGGTTCCCCGATAGATTGAGCAGCCACAGTACCCACGGCTTCACCAACTTCGACCTCGGTACCTGTAGCCATGTTACGTCCGTAACAACGTTCACAAACCCCATGACGCGTGTTGCAAGTAAAGGCTGAACGAATCGTTACCATTTCAACGCCAGCATCAACCACCGCTTGCGCTAAGGCTTCATCCATCATGGTATTAGCTGGGACAATCACTTCACCAGTTTCTGGGTGCATCACTGACTTCATCGTGTAACGACCTAAAATTCGGTCGTATAAGGATTCGATTAATTCGTTACCTTCACGAATAGCAGTTACATCTAAACCACGGTCAGTGCCACAGTCTTCTTCCCGGATAATCACGTCTTGCGCCACGTCAACTAAACGACGAGTCAAGTAACCAGAGTCGGCAGTCTTCAAGGCCGTATCGGTCATTCCTTTACGCGCCCCGTGCGTAGAAATAAACATTTCCATCACAGACAAACCTTCACGGAAGTTGGCGATAACTGGCAATTCCATGGTCTTACCGTTAGGAGCAGCCATCAAACCACGCATCCCGGCAAGTTGGGTAAAGTTAGAGATGTTACCACGGGCTCCGGAATCACTCATCATTTGGATTGGGTTAGATGGATCCATGTTAGCAATCAGCTTAGCTTGAATATCATCTTTAGCCCGGTTCCAAATTGCAATAACTTGGTTATAACGTTCATCTTCGGTAATTAAACCACGACGGAATTGCTTAGCAACAACTGCCACGTCCTTGTGGGCTTTTTCGATAATTTCTGGTTTTTCCTTCAAATCAGTAACATCGGCCATCCCCACAGTTAAACCAGACTTAGTTGATTCATAGTAACCAAGGTCCTTCATCCGGTCCAAGAGTTCGGCAGTTGCAGTCACCTTGTAGTCCTTGTAAACTTGAGCGATAATGTCGGACAAGAATCCGGACTTAAATGGCCCTACCAATTCACTAGCTGCGATGTGAGCCTTAATATCTTCACCAGGTTCCAAGAAGTACTTATCAGGTACTTTACCAGATAGGTTTTCGCTACTTGGTTCATTCAAGTAAACAAAATCTTCAGGTAAAATTTCGTTAAACATTGCTTTACCAGCAGTTGTAACCATGATTCGATCTTTTTGCCAGTCGGTAAATGGCTTACCAGCGGCAGCTAAAGCAGAGGTTTGAAGCCCAATCCGTGTATGCAAGTGCACATAGTTGTTTTGGTAAGCTGTCCGGATTTCGTTGACATCCTTGAAGATCATCCCTTCACCTTCACGGTCAGCTTCTTCAATCGTAATGTAGTAGTTACCGATTGTCATATCTTGAGATGGTGAGATGATTGGATTACCATCTTTAGGTGCCAAAATGTGGTGAGCAGCTAACATCAAGAGCCGGGCTTCGGCTTGAGCTTCGTCAGATAATGGGACGTGAATGGCCATTTGGTCCCCATCAAAGTCGGCGTTGTAAGCTTCACAAACTAAGGGGTGTAAACGCATGGCCTTACCATCAACCAAAGTAGGTTCAAAGGCTTGGATACTCAAACGGTGCAAAGTAGGTGCCCGGTTAAGTAAGACAGGGTGTTCCTTGATAACGTCTTCTAAGACATCCCAAATAGCATCGTCACGTCGATCAATCATCCGCTTTGCAGAACGGATGTTATTAGCCAATTCGCGCTTTACTAATTCACGCATCATAAATGGCTTAAACAATTCTAAGGCCATTTCGTGAGGTAGCCCCATTTGGTGTAACTTCAAGTAAGGACCAACGTCGATAACAGAACGACCAGAGTAGTCAACCCGCTTCCCGAGCAAGTTTTGACGGAAACGCCCTTGCTTACCTTTCAACATGTGTGAAAGTGACTTCAATGGACGGTTACCAGGACCTACAACGGGACGACCACGACGACCGTTATCGAAGAGGGCATCCACCGCTTCTTGTAACATCCGCTTTTCGTTTTGGACGATGATTCCTGGTGCATTTAAGTCTAATAAACGCTTCAAACGATTATTCCGGTTCAAGACCCGACGATATAAGTCGTTAAGGTCGGAAGTTGCGAAACGACCACCTTCAAGTTGAATCATAGGACGTAATTCTGGCGGAATAACTGGTAAGACATCTAAGACCATCCATTCTGGCTTGTTACCAGACTTCAAGAAGGCTTCTAAGATATCCAAACGGCGAACGGCACTAGTTCGTTTTTGACCAGTCGCTGTCTTCAATTCTTCCTTTAAGTCATCACATTCTTGTTCAAGATCGATGCTTTGAAGTAAAGTCCGTAAAGCTTCCGCCCCCATGGCTGCCTTGAACTTACCTGGGTATTGAGCTTGACGTTCACGGTATTCAGTTTCTGTCATCAAGTCCTTTAACTTGATTGGAAAATCCTTGTCAGTAGGTTCTGGTGTCACTTCAGTCACGACGTAAGAAGCGAAGTAGATAATTTCTTCCAAAGCACGAGGACTCATCCCTAAGACAAGTCCCATCCGGCTAGGGATACCCTTGAAATACCAGATGTGTGTTACAGGAGCAGCTAATTCAATGTGCCCCATTCTTTCACGACGTACTTTTGAACGTGTAACTTCGACCCCACAACGGTCACAAACAATCCCTTTGTAACGTACACGCTTGTACTTACCACAGGCACATTCCCAGTCTTTTGTAGGTCCGAAAATTCTTTCGTCAAATAAACCATCTTTTTCAGGCTTCAATGTACGGTAGTTGATAGTTTCTGGCTTCTTAACTTCACCATAAGACCAACTTCTGATTTTATCTGGTGAGGCTAAGCCAATTTGCATACTATCAAATTTGTTGACATCGATCAAAGGACCGACCTCCTTTTCTTTTTGCTTTGTCTTAAATTTCTTGCTTTACTTCTTCGTTCGCTTCAGTTGCTACTTGGGCTTCCTTAGCTTTTTCTTCTTGCTTAACTTGACGGCTGATTGCGTCGACGTTAACTACGTCATCGTCATCATCCATGTCACGTAATTCGATTTCTTGTTTGTTACTGTCTAAGACCTGCATGTCTAAACCTAAGGCTTGTAATTCTTTGACTAAGACACGGAAAGATTCAGGCACACCTGGTTGAGGAATTTGTTCGCCCTTCACGATGGCTTCGTAAGTCTTAACCCGTCCAACCACATCGTCAGACTTGTAAGTTAAGATTTCTTGCAAGGTGTAAGCAGCCCCGTAAGCTTCCAAGGCCCAAACTTCCATTTCCCCGAAACGTTGGCCCCCGAATTGAGCCTTACCACCAAGTGGTTGTTGAGTAACAAGTGAGTATGGTCCAATTGAACGAGAGTGAATCTTGTCATCAACCATGTGTGACAGTTTCATGTAGTACATAACCCCAACAGCAATCCGGTTATCAAAAGCTTCACCAGTTCGACCGTCATAAAGAATGGTCTTACCATCACTTGGTAAACCGGCTTCCTTCAAGGCATCCCAAATATCGTCATCACGAGCCCCATCAAAGACTGGTGATGCTACGTGAATACCTAATTCACGTGCTGCCATCCCTAAGTGCAAGTCTAATACTTGCCCGATGTTCATCCGAGATGGAACCCCCATTGGAGAAAGCATGATGTCAATTGGTGTACCATCAGGCATAAATGGCATGTCTTCTTCAGGAATTACGATAGAAACCGTACCCTTGTTACCGTGACGACCGGCCATCTTGTCCCCGACTTGAAGTTTACGCTTTTGAGCGATGTAAACCCGCACCATTTGGTTAACACCAGGTGCTAATTCATCGCCACCTTCACGAGTGTAAATCTTCACGTTTTGAACGATACCACCACCACCGTGAGGTACACGTAAGGAAGTATCCCGTACTTCACGGGCTTTTTCGCCAAAGATAGCGTGTAAGAGACGTTCTTCAGCCGATAATTCTGTCATTCCCTTAGGAGTAACCTTACCAACTAAAATATCGCCATCTTTAACTTCAGCCCCGATACGGATAATCCCGAATTCATCAAGGTTCTTCAAGGCGTCTTCCCCAACGTTAGGAATTTCACGGGTAATTTCTTCAGGTCCGAGCTTAGTGTCACGAGCTTCAGAGTCCATTTCTTCAATGTGAATCGATGTGTAAACATCATCCTTAACCAAACGTTCGTTGATGGCGATGGCATCTTCGAAGTTGTAACCATCCCAAGTCATGAAAGCAATCAACGGATTTTGACCTAAGGCTAATTCCCCACCTTCCATGGCTGGACCGTCAGCCAAGATTTCATCAGCATCAACGCGGTCACCTACGCGGACGATTGGTGTTTGGTTGTAGTTCTTACCGGCGTTAGAACGACGGAATTTCATTAATTTGTACTTGTCTAAAGTAGCGTCTTCACGACGAACACGAATTTCACGTGCATCAACATATTCAACTACCCCAGCGTGGTCGGCAATCACAGCGTCTCCCGCATCGTGAGCAGCCTTGTATTCAATCCCCGTACCCACGAGTGGTGCATGTGGTTGAATCAATGGCACAGCTTGACGTTGCATGTTGGCACCCATCAAGGCCCGGTTGGAGTCATCGTTTTCCAAGAAAGGAATACATGCTGTGGCCACAGCAACTACTTGCTTAGGCGAAACGTCCATGTAGTCAACTTTATCGATAGAAACTTCGATGTTTTCTTCTTCGGCACGGGCCATAACCACATCGTTAACAAAGGATCCATCATCATTTAATGGAGAGTTGGCTTGAGCCACAACGTAGTTATCTTCTTCATCGGCTGTCAAGTAATCAATCTTGTCAGTAACCTTATGAGTGTCCCATGAAACCCGACGGTATGGAGTTTCAATGAAACCGTAACGATTAACACGACCGTAAGATGAAAGTGATGAAATCAAACCAATGTTAGGACCTTCTGGTGTTTCGATAGGACACATCCGACCATAGTGCGTGTAGTGCACGTCCCGCACTTCATAGCCAGCCCGGTCACGCGTCAAACCACCAGGCCCTAAGGCTGAAAGACGACGTTTGTGCGTTAATTCTCCTAATGGGTTCGTTTGATCCATGAATTGTGACAATTGAGATGAACCAAAGAATTCCTTAATAGACGCTACTACAGGGCGAATGTTGATTAATTGTTGTGGAGTAACTGTGGCTGTGTCTTGAATTGACATTCTTTCGCGAACCACACGTTCCATCCGTGTCAAACCGATACGGAATTGGTTTTGTAATAATTCACCCACGGAACGAATACGACGGTTACCTAAGTGGTCAATGTCATCCGTAGAACCGATACCTTCTTGTAAGTTAAAGAAGTAGTTCATTGATGCCATAATGTCAGCTGGGGTAATGTGCTTGAAGTCTGCACTAATGTTACCATTACCAATCATGTTAACCACACGTTCAGGGTCAACTTGAGAATAAACCTTAATAACTTGGATAGTCATATCATCCGTTACCACGGCTTCTTCACTTGGGGTGAAAGTCATCATCTTGAAGTCATCGCGATCAAGGTAAGCCCCTAAGGTTTCCATAATTTTTTTGTCGATTACGGTACCTTCTTCAACTAAGATTTCTCCAGTTTCTGGATCAACCAAAGTTTCCGCTAAACGTTGGTCCAATAAGCGCGTCTTCAAACTTAACTTCTTGTTGACCTTGTAACGACCTACTGGTGCGAAATCGTAACGCTTTGGATCAAAGAAACGAGCAGTTAATAAGGAACGTGATGAATCAGCCGTCTTAGGTTCACCAGGACGAAGACGTTCGTAGATATCCTTCAAAGATTCTTCCACTCGTGAGTCCTCAGTATTTTTGTGTACATCTTTTTCAATGGTTAAGTTCAAGCTTTCGCTGTTTTCACCTAAGATTGAGACGATTTCTGAGTCAGAACCGAAACCTAAGGCCCGAACCAATTCAGTCACAGGTAATTTCCGTGTCCGGTCAATTCGTACGTAGGCAATATTTTTGGCGTCTGTTTCGTATTCCAACCAAGCCCCACGGTTAGGGATTACAGTGGTACCAAAGTTTTCACGCCCATTTTTATCTAATTCAGAGTTAAAGTAAACCCCTGGTGAACGAACTAATTGTGAAACAATAACCCGTTCAGCCCCGTTAATGATGAAAGTCCCTTGCTTGGTCATCAATGGTAAATCACCAAAGAAAACATCTTGTGACTTGATTTCATCTGTTTCGTGGTTAATTAAGCGTAATGTTACGTGTAATGGTGCAGAGTAATTAGCATCATGCTCCCGTGCTTCGTCAACGGTGTATTTAGGTTCTAATAACCGGTAGTTGTCGAATTCTAATGAAAGGTTACCCCCGAAATCTTCAATCGGCATGATGTCTTCAAACATTTCCTTCAACCCGTCGTTTAAGAACCAGTTGTAGGAATCAGTTTGAATTTCAATCAAGTTTGGTAATTCCAAAACTTCCTTGATTCGTGAGTAACTTCTCCGTACACGGTGCTTGCCGTATTTTACTAAGTGTCCTGCCAAGTTGTTCACCTCTCCAAAAATTTACTGTGCTTTTTTACCAAAATCAAATATTACATTTGTGTTACAAAACATTTTTTAAACGCAATTTAAGTGAATTTTGGCAAAAAAAAACCAAAAACAGTCCGGAATAACAACGTTAACCTCACTATTTTTGCTTCTTCTTTCCTTATCAACGGACAATAGATCGCTAATAAAGTCTAAATTCACAGTTTTTGCATCTATATATGATAACAACTAACTTTCATTTTGTCAATATAAAAGAGGAAGTTTCCTTCCTCTCAAAAATTATTCTAAAGTTAATGCCAATTGTTCAGGATTCTTAATGTTTAACGTAATTTCACCTTTTGAAGCGCCAATCGTTACTTGACTGCCAACCTCAATGCGCCCCTCTAATAAAGCGTCACTTAACAAATCTTCAATCTTACTTTGTAATGCACGGCGAATTGGACGCGCTCCATATTGTGGATCAAATCCTGCCTTAGCAATTACATCAATGGCGGCCGGAGTTAGCTTCAAATTAATGTTTTGTTCCTTGAGACGCACAACAATTTGCTTAGACATCTTCTTAACGATATCGTGTAATTCCTTCTTACCCAAGCTGTGGAAGATGACAACTTCATCAATCCGGTTTAAGAATTCTGGGCGGAAGTGCTTCTTGAGACTTTCTTTAATTTTACTGGACATGGCGGCGAAATCTTCACCTGGCTTGCTGCTAGCCCCAAAACCAACCGACTTTTCATCACGTAAGGCAGTCGCTCCTAAATTAGACGTCATAATAATAATGGTATTTCTAAAGTCCACGCGACGACCCTTGGCATCCGTTAAGTAACCATCATCTAGGACCTGTAAGAGTAAGTTGAAGATATCAGGGTGAGCTTTTTCCACCTCATCTAAAAGTACCACCGAGTATGGCTTATTGCGGACCTTTTCTGTTAGTTGGCCCCCTTCTTCATAACCTACATACCCTGGAGCAGCCCCAATCAAACGACTAGTAGCAAATTTTTCCATGTATTCACTCATATCAATACGAATCATAGCGTCTTGAGAACCAAATAAGGATTCTGCCAGGGTTTTGGCTAATTCGGTCTTCCCTACCCCAGTAGGGCCCAAAAACATGAAGGAACCTAAAGGACGGTTCGGGTCATTTAGACCGCTACGCGCCCGACGCACAGTTTTGGCCACTGCTTTGACCGCTTCATCTTGACCAATCACTCTTTGATGGAGTACCTTCTCGAGACGTAAGAGTTTTTCACTTTCGCTCTTGGTCATTTGTTGGGCCGGAATACCGGTCCATTCTGCCACTACCTGAGCAATATCTTCCCGCGTCACTTCTGGCCACTGTTTTTGTGAACCTTTGGCGACTTGCTTAGCTAACTTTTCTTTGAGTTTCATTTCTTCATTACGAATCAACGCGGCTTGTTCAAAATCTTCACTTAATAATGCCTCGTTTTTAGCTTGAGCTAACTCTGCTAATTTTTGCTCAGGACTCAAGCTGGCCTTGCGTAATTTCTTTTCAGTTGCTTCAATGCGTACTTGCGCACTAGCTTCATCCATTAAGTCAATAGCCTTATCTGGTAAGAAACGGTTAGTAATGTAGCGACTACTAAATTCAACAGCAGCCCTTAAGGCTTGATCGGTTAAGACTACCTTGTGGTGGTTTTCGTAACGTTCCTTCAAACCTTGGAGAATTTCTAAAGCTACCGTTTGGCTTGGTTCCTCTACGTTAACACGGGCAAAGCGCCGTTCCAAAGCAGCATCGGATTCGACATACTTTTGATACTCATCTAAAGTTGTAGCCCCGATAACTTGGACTTCTCCCCGTGCAAGAGCTGGTTTTAAAATGTTGGAAGCATCAACAGACCCTTCAGCCCCCCCAGCACCAATTAAAGTATGGAGTTCATCCACAAACAAGATGACATTGCCATCCTCATAGATTTCATTAAGCACACGCTTCAAACGGTCTTCAAATTCTCCCCGGTATTTCGTCCCGGCTACCAAGGAACCCATATCCAACATCATAATCCGCTTGGCCTTAAATTCATCCGGCACCTTGCCGGCTACAATCCATTGAGCCAAGCCTTCGACAACTGCAGTTTTACCGACCCCTGGTTCCCCTAAGAGAACCGGGTTGTTCTTGGTACGACGACTCAAAATCCGAATGGCACGCCGAATTTCTTGATCACGACCAACCACAGGGTCAACTTTTTTATCTCGGGCTAAAGCCGTTAAATCACGGGCCAACTCATCTAAAGTCACAGTTTGACCTTGCTTTTGAGCTTGCTGAGCCTTGCGAGCTTTGCGCACTTGAGCCGGACTAATTCCTAATTGGTGGTAAATAACTGAGTACATCCGCTTCAAATCGACCCCTAAGTTCACTAAAATACGTGCCGCTAAGGCCGATTCATCTGACAACAAGGCTAATAAAAGATGTTCAGTACCGACCTTTTCACCATTAGTAAGTTTAACTTCTTCTTTGGCCTTTTCTAAAATGTAACGTCCCTTAGGTGAGTAAGGAAGATAAGCATTACCTTGACGCTTGAGGTTACCATATCCGGTTAGGTGTTCAATTTCTTCCCGCACGTCAACGGCATTGACCATCATTTGTTTTAGGATTCCCGCAGCCAAACCACTATCTTCAATGGTCAAAGCTAATAGGAGATGTTCGGTTCCAATGGCCTGGTGCTTGAAAAAAATCGCTTGCTGTTGGGCTAATTCTAGAACCCGACTCGCACTTGGTGTATATAAATCATCCATCTTTTTCCCTCATTTCATCTTAATTGCTGTATTTTAAGCGTTCTAAAATGGCCTTGAGAATTTGCGCCCGCAAACCATCATCAGCCACAGTCTTTTGGTCTAAGGTCGCCAAAATTAAATTCGCTTCGCGCTTACTTAAAATTTGATCATCGTAGAGACCCTGAATAATCTTCCAGGCTTGCTTAGTACTGATTTGCTCTCCAATATAAGCTAACAAGGTTTGGAACATTTCCGTATTATCAACCAAATTAATTTTGGCAATACGGATATACCCCCCACCTCCACGCTTACTTTCCACTAAGTAGCCATTTGGTAAGGTAAAACGCGTTTTTATCACATAATTAATTTGTGAAGGCACACAATCAAAGCGACGTGCAACTTCAGAACGCTTAATTTCTACCGCATTAGCATCATTTAAAATTTCTTTTAGATAACGCTCAATAATATCTGAGATATTACGCTCTTGCATCAACGGGCCTCCTTTTCTTTGACTAATGTTGACTTTAATTATAAAGGTAAACCAACCTTAATTGCAAAGAATTTAGCTTCGAAGACACAAAAAAAGCTTGCTAAAGCAAGCTTTCATCGCGATGCACCTAGCAGGAGTCGAACCTGCAACCTTCTGATTCGTAGTCAGACACTCTATCCAGTTGCGCTATAGGTGCATAAATGCCGAGGACCGGAATCGAACCGGTACGGAGATCACTCTCCGCAGGATTTTAAGTCCTGTGCGTCTGCCAGTTCCGCCACCCCGGCATTAAGAGCGGAAGACGGGATTCGAACCCGCGACCCCCACCATGGCAAGGTGATGTTCTACCACTGAACTACTTCCGCATAATGCCGACTAGAGGATTCGAACCTCCGACCCCCTGTTTACAAGACAGATGCTCTGCCAGCTGAGCTAAGTCGGCTTCATTTTCTTAATGCAAATTATTTAAATGTTAATGAGTCGTGACAGGCTCGAACTGTCGACCCTCTGATTAAAAGTCAGATGCTCTA